>CAZTJX010000072.1:0-8367 GCA_964613755.1 uncultured Demequinaceae bacterium
CGACGCTGTCGGCGATCAGGTCCCGACTCGGGAGGGAGTAGAGCATGCCGCCGTGACCCATGGCGATGCCGTCGTCGATCGCGATCGTGTTGAACTCGACTCCCCATCCGCCGGCCGCGTCGATCACTTTCTTGATGCGCTGGCCGTAGTCGTGGAGGTGGACGTGACCGGGAACGAACTGGGTGAAGCTGTTGGCGATGGCGACGATCGGCTTGCCGAAATCGCCCTCCTTCATTCCCGTCGCCCTCCAAAGGGAGCGGGCGCCTGCCATCGATCGACCCTGGGTGCTGGTTGCGCTGCGGTATTGGGGCATGTCGGTATCGTACCTAGCCGTCACGGCGGACCACCCCGGCTAGTGGCGCCGAACCTTCTCGAAGGCCCAGTCCGGGTCCGTCAGCAACTTGGCGATGACGAGCCCCACGGCGATCGCGAGCACCACGAGCGCCGCGTCGAGCCCGCGCGCGAGAGCCTCTCCCGAGATGCCCTCGTTGAGGCTCACCATGGTCTTGTAGACCCGCACGCCCGGGATCATGATGAGGGTCGCCGGCACGGACAGGGTGATGTTCGGGTACTTCTTCCAGTTGGCGACGAGGGCGGCGAGCACGCCCACCACGACGCACGCGGCGGCCGTCGCGGCCTGGATGACCAGGCCCTCATCGACGAGCCAGAGCCGACCGATATTGGCGACTCCCCCGATCGCGGCCGCGGTCATCGCCATTCCGGGCGACGCGTTGAACATGAGGGCGAATCCGAGGACGCCGAGGAAGCTCGCCGCGAGGCGGATTGCGAGGACGGTGGCCCCGGACACCGCGAACGGCGCGCCCGCACCCGATTCGAGGCCCCCTGCGAGCGATACCCCCCACAACCCCATCCCGGAGCCGACGAAGATCATCACCGCGAACGCGGTGCGGGAAACCCCCGCGGAAAAGTCAAGCTTCGCAAGGTCGAGCGCGCCCGTCACGATCGCGAAACCCGGCACCAGGAAGAGAACAGCGGAGACGTAACCCGCCGATTGCGTAGCCGATCCGAAGGGAAGCGCGTTGATGGCCGCCACCCCAAGCAGGTAGCACGTCGCGGCCATCGTCGCCGCGATCATGGACGTCCCGAAGTGATTGAAGCCCCGACGCACGAGGCGGCGGCGCAGATACTGCCCAGCGGTCGCCGCGATCATGACCGCAATGACCTCGTAGAGACGCACGTTGTTGAGGAGCGCGAACGCGCCGCACGCGAGCCCGGCGAAGGCCGCGTTCGCCCAACCGGGGTACGGGGGTTGCTTCGCTTCGATCGCGTCGAGTGCGTCGTTGAGCCTCTGCACCGTCCAGCCAGGCGCGAACTGATCCTTGAGGTTGTCGAGCCGAGCGATGCGGTCGGCGTTGATGGTCACCTGACGGACTTCGGTCACCTCGGTACGGAAGATCGGGCCCCGGTGGCTTGTCGCCGTGATCTCGGTCAGCGTGACGTGCGCGTGGTGCCGGTTGACGCCGAGCGCCTGCGCGGCGCGCTGCATCGCCTCCTTGACACGGTACGACGCCGTTCCGGCCGAGAGCATGAGACGGCCCATGCGGATGATTGCGCCGGACTGGCGGACGAGCTCGACGGGCTCAAGCGCGCGCTCGTGGGCGTCGGCATCCCCCCAGCCGTCGAGCCCCTCGTCCGTCATCACCCCTTCATCATCGTCCGGTGATGCGGCCTCCGACCCCCACCTTGGTCCCGTGCGGGCGCGCGCGTCGGTCAGGTGCGGTCCTTGAGCGTGTCCAGGAGGGTGCCGACGGGGAGGAGCCCAATGAGCAACGCCGCGAGCGATGCCACAAACCAGAGCGCGAGAATCTGTCCCGTCACCTGTCCGAGCGCGATCGCCGCTTCCGCGCCAAGGCCGAGCGAGAACGCGATCCCGATTCCCCATCCCCACGCGGCACCCATCCCGCCGAGGACAACCCACTCGGTTACCTGCATCGCGAGGCGGGCCCGGGGTGGGGCGCCGAACGTGGCGTAGATGGCCATGCGGGCGCGTCGCATCCACTGAATGATTGCCCAAATCGCCGCCAGCACGAGCCCGCCAGCCAACCAGGACCACTGGAGGACGCGATCCTGGTACGCGGTCGCGAAATCCACGCCGTAGGTGTTGGCGGAGAGCCGGGGGCGCACGACGGCGGCGTTGGCGCCCTGACCGAGCGCCCCGGCGAGGTATCCCTCGACAGCGTCAACGTGAGCGGCGTCGGTCCGGACGTAGCACGCGTCGGCGCCGAGCGAAAGAAGGCCCGGAATGAGGTAGGAGCCCTGGTGCTGCTCGCCGAGCATCGTCGTGTCGGCGGTGACGACGGTAGCGAACTCCCGTTCGGAAACCGTCGTGTCGTCGTAGGGCCGGGACGTGAAGGCCGTGCGCTCGCCGTCGACCAGGCCGGTGCGATCGTTCGCGCCCTGGGTGAGAATCACCGCGGCACCTATCACCGGCTTCACGCCCAGGAATTGGAAGACCCCCGGCGACACCGAGAAGGCCGATGCCACGGTGCCGGGGGCGGAAGCCGGCTCGAGCGTCGCGTTGCGCATGGCGACGGCGAACGACGCGTCGATTCCGTCGACGCCGGACAGACCGTCGCACGTCGCTGCGTCGAGGGGCGTGCGAACGTCGTTCGACGACGGGAACTCGACGACGAACGTGTACCCGCCAGCGTCGATCCAGGCTCGCTCACCCGTGACGAGACTCTGGACGTCGAGGGCGTTCGCGATGCCGATGCCCGCGGTCAGCCACGCCACCGACACGACGATCCCGAGCGAGAGCCATCGCCCGGCGCGCGCGTTCGCGAGGCCCTCTCGGACGCACAGGGCGATGGCCCAGACGCGCCGGGTCGTCATGCCGGCGCCTTCACGCGCGCCTTAGCATGCCCCGCGCCCCGCTCGGGCGAGAGCCGCCCGTTGGACAGGCGTAGCACCATTTCGCATCGCGACGCCGCATCCTCGTCGTGCGTCACGAGCACGACGGTGCGTCGCGCGTTGGCGAGCATGGCGTCCATGACGCGAGAAGTGGTCGCGGCGTCGAGCTGGCCGGAAGGCTCGTCAGCGAACAGGACGGGGCGGTCGGACGCGAGGGCCCTCGCGATCGCCACCCGCTGGGACTCCCCGCCGGAGAGCACCCGCGCCGCCTCGTCTTCGCGATCCGCGAGGCCCATGTCGTCGAGGGCCTTCCGCGCCCGCGCCCTGGCCTCGTCCGGCGACGCTCCGTCCAAGTAGGCGCCGAGGCAGACGTTGTCGAGGACGGTGCGGTCGGGGAGTAGCGAGACGGTCTGCAGGACCCACGTCCCCACGTCCCCGGTCTCGAAGGCCTCTCCCGAGTCATCGATGCACCGGATGGTCCCGCTCTGGGGCCGCAGGAGTCCCCCGAGGATCGACACTAGGGTGGTCTTGCCCGAGCCCGAGGGGCCCACGATCGCGGCCGTCGTCCCGGAGGGGATGTCGCACTCGAGCCCGGTGAGGACATCGTGGTCGCCGCCAGGGTACCTGAAGGTGAGCCCCGTCGCGATCAGCCGCACGCGAGGTCCTCGCGGACGTCGCGCGGGTTGACCAACACGCTCGTTCCCACCAGGCCGGGGTCGACGTCGACGGTGCCGAAACTCCCGTCCGTCGCCACGACCGTCGTGCCCGGTCCCTCCGCGTCCGAGAAGAAGCACGTGGCGCCCGTGGGGTCCGTCACCAACGCGCTCGCGGGGATGGTGCCGACGACACGCGGCGTGCTGAGGGCGAGGAACGCGCTCCGCGACGTCACGTCGTTAAGGACCGCGCCAATCACCGCGATGTCCGCGGAGTCGGTCACGGAGGTAGCGCCGGCGGGGAGGGTCACCGACATCTGACCGACCGTGAGGACCCGATCCGTGTCGGCCGCCTTGGCGTCGACCGAGAGCGTGTCGTACCCGACTGAGGTGGTATACAACTCGTTCCCCGGGGAGAGGGTGGTGCCGACGCGGACGCTGACCTTCACGGGGGGCCCGCTGTCCGCGGGGACCCACAGGAGGCTGTCGAGCCACAACACCTCCCCGTTCGCGCTCCTGCCGTGATCCTTGTTGAACCGGGTGATCGCCTTCGCCGTCAGCGGTCCGGCCTTGCCGTCCACCGTGGCGAGGTAGCCGAGCGTCCGGAGGAGTCGTTGCGCCGTCGCGACGTCCTTGCCCTCGAGACCCCGCGCGATGTCGCGGTAGAGCGGCGCGGGGGCCACGTACGCGGTCACGGGCAGGCCGTTGACCTCGAGCGCGGCCTGGCCGTCGACCAGGGCCGCCCCGGGTGCGATACCGAGCGCGGTGATGACGCCCGCCGATTGGGTCGTGACGGCGAAGGACTCGGCCGTGACCACCTTCACGGTGGCGTTGACGCGATCGTCGCGTTCCGCGGACCCGACCGCTCCGATCAACGGGCGGGCGCCCGACGCCGAGTCGAGGGGCGATTTCGCCAGCGCGAATAAGGACAGCGCGCCTCCCGCGATCAGCGGAAGCGCCAGGAGCGCTCCAAGCCCCACCGCCGTGCCGGTGCCGCCCCGCCAACGTGCCATTGCGTGCTCCACCCTCCGTCCAGTGCCAATCTAGCGTTCGAACGGCGCAGCACGCGCGTTCCTTAGAACCCGTCGATCCTCGCCTCATAGAGGCAGTTGAGTGCGCCTTTGGTGTCCGACAAGACGTCCGCGGCCTGGTTCAGCACCTCAAGCGTGGTCGCATCCGAAGGGACGGTGTACCCCTCCCCCGCCAAGCAGCTGCGGACGATTGGAACCTGCTGCTCCAGGTAGGCGTCGTTCACTGCCCTCGAGGAGGGCTGCATTGCGTAAACCGCGACCACCCAGAAGTTCTCATTATTCTCGCACCCCTCGCCGATCGCCTGCTGTTCAGGCGTGTCCGAGGCGTACGAGAACCCAGGTATGACGAGCCCCGAGCCTCTCGCTTCCTCGCTGTAGAGGGCATAGGACCCCGCGGCCGTTATGCACTCGACTCCCGCTCGGGTTGCCGCGCGGGCAGTCTCGAGCGAGATCTCACCGTCAACCTGTGCCTGCGACAGCAACGCCAACTGAGCTTCGCTCGCTCCACCCGCCTCCGCCTCCTGGATCGCGGTCGCGACAATATCGTCGAACGACGTCGGCTCGGCCTGCGGCAACGTCGCCTTGGCGCACCCGGCCAGCACGGCGCACCCCACCACCATCGACAGCGTCACACGGAAACTCGATCGGAGAGCCCCGGGGGCACGAACGCGGCTCATGCAAGACTTCACAACGACTCCAATTCAGGTGCGGTGCGACTCTTCCGAGTCGCGCCGCACCGATCGGTCCGCGAGGACGATAGCTAGTGCCCCGCCTGCGCGGCGTTGTTGATCGAGGTCCACTTCTGCGCGAAGCTGGCATTGGGAGCTGACCACGACGACGTATAGAAGTTGATGCCATTCGGAGTCCAACTCGACCGAACGTAGATCGAGCCGGCGCAAGGCCAGTTCTCTCGGGCCGAGACATAGTCCGATTGAATGACGACGGTGGCCATGCAGCCGGGCACTGAGACGTTAGTGTTGTAATAATAGACCCAGCTGGAGGGCGTGATTGCTGAAGCGGGAGCGGCCCCCAACAGGGTAATTGCCCCCGCCGCCACCACGATTCCGATCTTCCGTCGAATTCCCTTCGTGTTCGATTCCCCTATCTCGAATTGCTTCGTGATTCCCCAGCCAGGACAAACATACCTCTCATATGGGTCACCGTCAAAAGACAACGCGGACGCTCGCAGCCGAGTCCAGGGGCGACCTCCGCAGCACGAACGGGGCGAGGAACCACGGGCGACGTGCGGAAGCGTCGGGGGCGCCCAGGTCGTTCAGCGTGCCGGTTCCGCCCCTCCTCCTGCCCCTCACGTGTCACAGTTCGCTTGAGAGCTATCCCCCACTTGACACTCGCGTTGCGGCTCCCTAGAAGCGCCCGATCTTCGCCTCGGCGAGGCAATCAACTGCCAAATTGGTATCCGACCTCACGTCTATCGCCTGGCGCAGCACGCGCGTTCCCTAAAACGACCCGATCTCGGCTTCCGCAAAGCAGTCGATGGCGAAGGAGGTCTCATTCACGACGTCGTGCGCCTGGATCAGGAGTTCGCGGGTCGTCGCATCCGGATCGGTGGAGTAACCGTTCCTTTCCAGGCAACTCCTCACCAGTGGAGCCTGTTGGTCGAGGTAGGCATCCTTGACCGCCTGAGACGTTGGCTGGTCTTGGTACACCTTGTCGACCCAGAAGAGTTCCTCGAAATCGCACTCGTCGATGATTGCGGCGGTTGCGTCCGCACTCTCGATGCCGTCGACTTGCACAACGTACTCGGGCCGGGCGAGCCCCGACTGCTCGGTGCGCTCAACGTAAAAGGCCGGAAGGCCCATTGCGTTGATGCACGCAACCCCGGAGCGAACGGCTCGGCGCGCGCCCTCAAGCGACATCTCGCCCTCGGACTGAGCCTGCCGCAGGATCGCCAACTGGGCGTCACTCGCGCCACCGGCGGCGGCATCTTTGATCGCCGACGCGATCTGCTCGTCGAAAGACGCCGGCTGTCCCTGCCGGACCGACTCCGTGCCACAACCCGCGAGCACAATGCACGCCAGAATCGCCACCAGAGACTTGTTCGGCGATCCGCGCCGACTGCTGGTTGAGGTCAAGGCTCCTCCGTTCTTCCCGTGCACACCTACTAGTCTCCGGTTGTGGCGCGGCTCGGGAGGACCGCGCCACAACGCTCGAAGGCGAACTTGACTAGTCGTGATCCAGCTTGATCGCGACACTCTGCGTGCCGTAGGACACGGCCCGATACGCACCGTGCTCCTTGATTCCCCAGTAGTAGTTGATGCCGTTGGGTGTCCACAGCGTGCGCGCGTAGATGTCGCCAGGATACCCCCCGCCGTATTCCTCGCCCGTCACGCTACCCGTCCCAATGAGCGCATTGGAATAGGTTCCGTTGTTGGGGTACAGGCCATTGCTCCAGAACCAACCCGTCTCCGTCGCCGAGGCGGGTGCCGCCGCCAGCACGACGAGCGCTCCGGTGACTATCGCGATTCCGATCCTCCGTCGAGTCTTCATCACAATCCCCCTTCTTCCAGTCACGAGTCCCCTCGTGATCCCCAGCCAACACGAACGTACCGCTAGGGAACGAAACGGTCAAAAGATAGCGCTAGGACCCGTAGGCAAGTCCACGGGCAACCTCGCGAGTGCGAACAGCGACAGCGCGCCGCCCGCAACCAGCGGAAGCGCCAGCAGCGCCCCAAACCCAACCGCCGCGCCCCTGCTATCCCGCCTCCATCCCATCATCTCCGCCGCCTGCGAATGCGAGTCCGTTCCCGGGTGAAAGGCCCTTGGCTGGTCGCTAGAATCCGTCGATCTCCGCTTCCCTCAAGCAGTCAGTCGAGAAGCCCGTGTCCAGCGCGACGTCAAGCGCCTGGCGCAACAGCTCGTGCGTCGTCGCATCCGCGTTCGTGTCGTATCCCTCTCTTTCGAGGCAGGCTCGGACGATAGGTGCCTGCTGGTCGAGGTACGCATCGTTGACCGCAACCGAGGTCGGTTGCGCTTGGTATACCTTGTCGACCCAGAAGTACTCTTGAGCGTCGCATGCATTCAGGATCGCATCGGTCGCGTCAAGTCCCAAGGCGTTGTCGACGCTGGCGACATACCGCGGAACTACGAGACCCGACTTCATGGTGTGGTCGGCGTACGCGGCCGACACCCCAGCGTCGTTGATGCACTTCACCGCAGCGCGCACAGCGGCTCGCTCGCCCTCGATCGACATAGAGCCTTCGGACTGCGCCTCGCGCAGGAGCGCCAACTGCGCCTCACTCGCCTCATCAGCCTCCGCGCCCTGAATGGCAGCCGCCACGATGTCGGCGAAGGACGTCGGGTCCGTTGCCGTAACCGTCGCTGAGCATCCCGCAAGGCCAACGAACCCACCCACCGCAACCAGGACCTTCATTGTTGAGCCAGGCTGGCGGAGGACTTTGGCGAAGAACCCACTCGGCTTCCGTTCCACCTCTACTCCAGTTCTTGCTTCGGCGCGGCCCTCACGAGCCGCGCCGAAACCCGTGCTGCCGGAAGCGCCTAGTCGTGGGCGACCTTAATCGCGACGCAAGTTGGTTGGCCAACGGGAGGCGAATACGACGGCCCATGCGTCTGCGACGACGCGTAGTAGTTGATGCCGTTCGGAGTCCAATACGCCCTCCCGTAAACCTCCCCCGGGCACGAGCCGGACTCCGCCGCGGTGACGTTGTTCGTCCCAATGTCCCCGAAGACGTAGCATCCGTTGATGCCGTGGTATCCGTCAGAGTAGTACCAGCCGTATTCCGTAACGGCCGAGGCGGGCGTACTCGCGAACACGACGAGTGCCCCCGCTATTG
>CAZTJX010000073.1:0-8288 GCA_964613755.1 uncultured Demequinaceae bacterium
TAACCGGAGCAGCAGGCCAGATTGGCTACGCGTTGCTTTTCCGCGTCGCGTCGGGTCAAATGCTCGGCCCCGACGTCCCTGTCACGCTTCGCCTGCTGGAGATCACCCCCGCCATGAAGGCGGCCGAGGGCACAGCGATGGAGCTCGTCGACTGCGCCTTCCCGTTGCTGGCCTCCGTCGACATTTACGACGACGCGACGGCGGCCTTCGACGGCGTCGATATCGGCCTGCTCGTCGGCGCCCGTCCGCGCGGCGCGGGCATGGAGCGGGCGGATCTCCTAGAAGCGAATGGTGGGATCTTCGGTCCCCAGGGGGCGGCCATCAACGCGGGGGCGGCGGATGACGTCCGCATCCTCGTCGTGGGGAACCCGGCCAACACCAACGCCCTCATCGCGTCGGCGCACGCGCCCGACGTCCCGGCGGATCGCTTCAACGCGATGACGCGGCTCGATCACAATCGCGCGCTCGGGCAGCTGGCGGTCAAGACCGGCGCTCCCGTCCGCGAGATCGAGAAGGTCATCATCTGGGGCAATCACTCCGCGAAGCAGTATCCCGACATCGCGCACGCCACAATCCAGGGCAAGCCGGCCACCGAGGTTGTGGGAAATGAGGCGTGGGTCCGGGACACCTTCGTTCCTACCGTCGCCAAGCGCGGTGCCGCCATTATCGAGGCGCGCGGAGCGTCGTCGGCCGCGTCGGCGGCGAACGCCGCGATGGAGCATGTGCACGACTGGGTTCACGGAACGCCGGAGGGGACCTGGACGTCCGTCGCGCTCCCATCTGGGGGCGAGTACGGCGTCGAAACGGGGCTTGTCTCGTCTTTCCCCGCCGTCTCCACGGGGGGCGCGTGGGAGGTCGTCGAGGGCCTCGAAATCGACGATTACGCGCGCGGCAAGATCGACGAGTCCGTCGCGGAGCTCGCGGAGGAGCGAGAGGCCGTCAGGGCACTCGGGCTGCTCTAGCTTGTGATGCCATAACCCAGCGGGAAGAGGTACGTCTCGCCCGAAGGCGCCGAGGGAATTTGGCTCAGATCGCGGGGCCAGTTCATCGGCAGCGTCCCGGTAAACGGAGAGTCGCCAAACAGGACGTCCGCTACCCCTTCGCCTGCGGTTCCTGGCAGCCACGCTGCGACGACGGCGTTCGCCCGGGGTAGCGCGTCCGTGATCATCACAGGGCGCCCCGAGACGACCACGAGCACGGTGCGATCACACCTGCCCTCGAGCTCATCGAGCACCTCGATGCCCGGCAGGAGCAGTTCACTCGAATCGCCATTGCCCTCGGCGTACGGATGTTCGCCCACCACGGCGACGCAGACGTCGGTCATGCCCGAAGATGGAAGTTCGTCGAGGACGGTGCCTCGATCGCCGACGCGGTCGCGAATGCCTTCGAGGATGGTGGTCCCCGGGATCACATCGCCCACATCACCCTGCCACGACATCGTCCATCCTCCGGCCTGCCTGCCCATGTCGTCCGCCGCATTGCCCACGACGACGATCGTGCAGTTCGTGTCAGAGAGAGGAAGCGTCCCGTCGTTCTTCAGCAGGACCTGGGACTCGGCGACCGCTGTTCTTGCGAGCGAGCGGTGAGCCGAGCTTCCGATGAGGTCGAGGGCGTCGGGGTCAGGGTAGGGGTTCTCGAAGAGGCCCATCTCGAACTTGACGGTCAGGATTCGGCGCACGGCCTCGTCAATGCGGGCCTGCGTGATCGTTCCGTCGGTGACGCCTACCGACAGCGCGCCCTGAAACGCGTCCCCGTTGTATGGGGTCATGACCATATCGATGCCTGCGTTAATGCACTGGGCGATGGATGCGGTGTAGTCGCGGTAGTCGATCTGGTCGCAGCCTCCCCAGTCCGAGATGACGAAGCCGTCGAACCCCAGCTCGCCCCGGAGCGTGTCGGTCAGGAGTGTGGCGTCTCCGTGGACCTTCTGTCCACCCCACGAGGAGAAGGTAGCCATGACGGACTTCGCGCCAGCGTCGATGGCGGCCTGGTAGGGGGGGAGCAGGCTGTCGCGAAGGAGGGCAGGGTTGTCCGGAGCGTTGCCCTGATCGAGCCCGGAGTGACCCGTCGTGCCGTCGAGCATGAGCCCGAGCACGGTGGAGCCGTCGCCCACGAAGTGCTTGGGCGTGGCGAGCATGCTCGTCGGGTCGGAGAGCCCTTCGCCTTGCAAGCCTCGGATGTACGCGACGCCGAGCGCGGTCACTCGCGCGGGATCCTGGGAGTACGACTCGTAGGTGCGGCCCCAGCGGACGTCGCTCGGCACGGCGAGCACGGGGGAGAAGTTCCAGCGGATCCCCGTGGCGGAGGCCTCGATCGCTGTGGCGCGCCCGATCTCGGTCATGAGCCCGGGATCATTCGCCGCGCCCAGCCCGATCTGGTGGGGGAACACCGTCGCACCGTACATGGACCCAAAGCCGTGGACGGCGTCGATCCCGTAGAGGATCGGGATGCCCAGACGAGTGGAATCCACCGCCTCGTGCTGACGGATGGCCACCGCGGTCGCCCAGGCGTCCTTGTCCCCGTCGTACGTGATCGAGCCGCCCCCGTGGAGGACGCTTCCGAGCGCGAGCCTCGCGACGTCCCCCGGCGGGATGGAGTGCTCCTCGACCTGCGTCATCTGCCCGAACTTCTCATCCTGCGTCATCTGCCCGAGGAGGTTCTCGACGCGGTCGGCGATGGGCAGTGTTGCGTTGAGATAGGTGCGGTCGACGCCGTCGGAGGGCCGGGGCGTCGGGTCGGTCCCTGCGGTGCATCCGGCCAGAAGCGCGGCAGCGATGAGCGTGGATGCGAATCGTCTTCGGGACATGTCATCCACTCTATTCGCGCCTGCCTCGCCCGTGAATAGGAATACGACGCTCGAGAAGACGTGGTGATGGGGCGGGGGCTTCCTAGCGGAAGACGATGGTGCGGTGGCCGTTCAGGAGAACTCGATGTTCGGCGTGCCAGCGCACCGCGCGCGAGAGGGCGCGGCGCTCCAGATCGGCTCCGGTCGCCGTGAGAGCCTCGGGCGTGAATGCGTGATCGACGCGCTCAACGTCCTGTTCGATGATCGGCCCCTCGTCGAGGTCTGCCGTCACGTAATGGGCGGTTGCGCCGATGAGTTTCACTCCGCGGTCGTGCGCCTGGAAGTAGGGTCGTGCCCCCTTGAAGCTCGGTAGGAACGAGTGGTGAATGTTGATGGCGCGGCCCGTGAGGGCCTCGCACATCCGGGGCGAGAGGATCTGCATGTATCGGGCGAGCACGACGAGCTCGACGTCGAGCTCCTCGGCGAGTGCGAGGATACGATCCTCCGCGGCGTCCTTGGTGTCGGTCGAGACAGGGACGTGGTGGAACGGCTTGTCGTAGAAGCGGGCGAGGCCCTCGAGGTCGGGATGATTACCCACGACGGCCGCGATGTCGACGGGAAGGCTCCCCTCCCGCTCCCGGAAGAGTAGGTCGTTGATGCAGTGAGCCGCCTTGGACACCAGCACCATCGTTCGCATGGGGCGGCCCTCGACATCGAGCCGCCACGTCATCCCGAATCGCTCGGCGAGCTGGCGTAGACCCGCTTCGATCTCCTCGCGCGGGGCGCTCGAGGTGACGGCAACGCGCATGAAGAACAAGCCGGTCCCTGGGTCGCCGAATTGTTGTGACTCGGTGATGTTTCCCCCGTGGTCGGCGAGCGAGCCAGATACCGCGTGGACGATGCCCGGCCCGTCGGGGCACGACAGACTCAGGACCCAGGGGGTTCCGGTGTCTCGGGACGATGGTCGTGGCACAGGCCCAGGATAGCGACGCTGGTGACCGCGCGAGTGCCCGCCGTGCCGCGCTCCGCCTCCTCGCGCCTGCGGGGTGTCGCGGGGGTTATGGTGTGGGCGAGGGCTGCCCAGAGACGGGGTGCACTAGAGACGCCAGTACTCAGTCCTGGCATACGAGGAGGCGCGGCGCCATGAGATCGTTCATCGCGCGGCTTGTCGCGGCCGTGGTCGCCTCCGCCGTCGTGGTCGCAATCGTCGTGATCGCAACCTGGGACCCGATCGAGACGATCGGCGTGACGGCCGACGCGCGGTACGTGGAGGGCTACTCGTACGAGGTCTCCGTCGCGGTTGAGCCGCCGATCGACGGCGACGCCCGCTTGTGGCAGAGGGTCGACGGCGGAGAGTGGGTCGAGACCGAGACGCGGATTCCGATCTCTGCGGGTGCTGGCGTCGCCTCTGTCGACCCGCACGGCACCCTCGTGGAGTATCGAGTGAAGATGCGACGGCACACGAGCGAACCCGTCGCGATGCATGACACCCCCCTGACCTTCACCGCTTCGGGTCCCGAGGCTTACTACCCGGGTCTTCCCGTGACCGTGGCACTCGCGACCGATCCCCCGGTCGACGATCACGCCGAACTCTGGCGACTCATCGATGGAAACTGGACGGCCGACCGGGTTCCCGTTCCCGTCGTCGATGGAGCCGCCGCTGTCACGCTCTACCCCGGGGACGACGGGCACTACCAGTTTCGGATCGGGGAGACCCGAAGCGACGAAATAGCCATGACACCGGACACCTCGATTCCGGCTTCTTTTCGTTTCCACGGAGCGGGCTGGGGGCACGGTGTGGGGATGTCCCAGTACGGTGCAGCGTCCCTGGCTAGGCGCGGATTCAACGAGACGCAAATCCTGACTCACTACTACTCGGGGAGCAGGGTCGAGATGCTTGCCATTCCCGGCTCCAAGGATTCCGAGGGGGACGCGACCGTGCGCGTCCAGGTCTTCGGGTCTGGCGACGACTCGAAGAAGAACACGAGGCTACGCGTAGAAACCATGGGAGAGGACGCAACGGGAGCGTGGACCCTGACGTTCTACACGGCGTCCTCCAACCCGATTCTCGACCATGGGAAACCTCGCACCCTCACGGGCACCCGCGACCAGGACATCGCGATCTCCGTATCCGGCTCGACCGTGAAGGCCACCGCGAACGGGGTTAGCGCGTCGGGCTCGATTGCCGTTCTCACGTGGACGGGCACAACCTACAAGGACCCGGGCTCGTCCGAGACGGCGTTCGTGCGCATCCTCAACGCCAATGGCGAGTCGGCGAGCAATGGAACGTATCGCCACGGGAAGCTCGTCATTGGCACGGCAGGGGGCGCGCGCCTGAACATCACCAACGTGCTCAAGCTCAATTCCGAGTACCTCTACGGCATCGCCGAGGTCCCCTCCTCGTGGGGGACCGAGGTCCTCCAGGCCCAGGCGATCGCCGCCCGCAACTACGCCGTTGCGAACGGTTCCTACAAGGGTTCGTGCGATTGCCAGCTCTACGACGACACCAGGAGCCAGAACTTCACGGGCTGGAACAAGGAGAGCCAGGGAGAGACGGGGCAGTGGGGTGCCCGGTGGGTGGCCGCGGTGGATGCCACCGCGAGCGCGGACGGCCAGAAGGGCATGATGCTCACCTACGGTTCTGGCGGAACAGGCAACCTCGTTACGGCGTTCTACTTCTCCTCAAGTGGAGGGCAGACGGAGAACAGCGAGGACGTCTGGTGGGCGGCACTGAGCTATACGCGTTCGGTGGCCGATCCCTGGAGTTCCGATCCTCAGATTCTCAATCCGAATGCGAGTTGGGAGAAGACCATCGACCAGGCGAAGGTTGCGTCGATCTTCGGCCTCCGCGACGTCGTCAGGATCGAGATCATCAAGCGCTCGGGGTCTCGCGACACCGCGGGAGTGACGGCGATCCGCGCGACATCAAGCTCGGGGGCGACCTCCACGATCACGGGAATGGAGAACATTCGTATCAAGCTGGGATTGAAGTCCGCGTGGGTGAAGGGGATCGTGGCCCAGGCCATGGAAGGATAGGGCCATGGGAGACGATGAGGACGTCCGGGTTGAGGCAGTGACGCCGGCCATGGCGGGCGAACTGTTGACGCTGCGCAGGGCCGCCTTCGTATCGGAGGCTCAGCTCTACAACGATCCGAACATTCCGGCGCTCACTCAGACACTGGAAGAGTTGGTCGCGGATCTTGAGTCCGACGAGGTCATCACGCTCGGGGCGTGGCAGGAGCACCGCCTCGTGGGCTCCATCCGCGTCGGGATCGAGGGCGACAAGGCGAACCTTGGCCGCCTCGCGGTTGCCCCCGACCTCCAGGGCCACGGCATCGGCACGACGCTCCTCTTCGCGGTGCTTGGGTACCTCCCGGAAACCACCAAGGAGGTCTGGGTCTTCACGGGCCAGGACTCCAAGCAGAACATCGCCCTGTACAACAAGGCCGGGTTCGAGCACGAGTTCGACCAGCAGGCGGGCGACCTCACCTACGCGTACCTGCGGAAGGTACTCGAGGCGGGCAACATCGTCGACGACGGCGCCGACGACGCCGTGGTCGGGGGAGAGAACTGACGATAGACTGACCGCGTCGCGACTGGCGTAGTGGGGCACCACGAGGGAGCGGCGAAGACGTCAGACTGATGGTCGTCCGCCTGGGCCATGGTCACCGGATTCCCGGCGGCCCGCATGCCGCCCAGCCGAGAGGATGACCATGAGCAACTCCGACGACACAGCCACCGTCATGAACTCCACCCTGCGCGACCTCGATCCCGAGATCGCTTCCGTCCTTGACCGCGAACTCGCGCGCCAGCGCGGCACGCTCGAGATGATCGCGAGCGAGAACTTCGTTCCCCGGGCCGTCCTCCAGGCCCAGGGGAGCGTCCTGACGAACAAGTATGCCGAGGGCTACCCGGGGAGGCGCTACTACGGCGGTTGCGAAGAGGTGGACGTCGCCGAGCAGTTGGCGATCGATCGTGCCAAGTCGCTCTTCGGCGCGGGCTACGCGAACGTGCAACCTCACTCGGGCGCGACGGCAAACGCCGCCGTCCTTCACGCGCTGATCAGGCCTGGCGACCGCATCATGGGCCTGAGCCTCGCGCACGGAGGCCACCTCACCCACGGCATGAAGATCAACTTCTCCGGTCGCCTATACGAGGTCTCGCCTTACGGCGTCGACGAGAAGTCACACCGTGTCGAGATGGATCAAGTGCGCGAGACGGCGCTCGCGGAGCGCCCGGACATCATCATCGCGGGCTGGTCGGCCTACCCGCGCCACCTGGACTTCGCCGCGTTCCGCGCGATCGCCGACGAGGTCGGGGCGAAGCTCTGGACCGATATGGCCCACTTCGCGGGGCTCGTCGCCGCGGGGCTTCACCCCTCGCCGGTGCCGGACTCGGACGTCGTCTCCTCGACGATCCACAAGACCATTGGCGGCCCGCGCTCCGGCCTCATCGTCGCCCGCGACGAGGAGTACGCCAAGGTGCTCAACTCGGCCGTGTTCCCCGGCCAGCAGGGCGGCCCGCTCATGCACGTCATCGCCGCCAAGGCCGTCGCGCTCAAGGTCGCAGCCGGCGCCGAGTTCAAGGCGCGTCAGGAGCGCGTGCTCGAGGGTGCGCGTATCGTGGCCGAGCGGCTCATGGCCAAGGACTGCGTCGACGCGGGAGTATCCGTCCTCACGGGAGGCACGGACGTCCACCTTGTTCTCGTGGACCTGCGTAATTCCGAACTCGACGGCAGCCAGGCTCAGCACCTGCTCGAGGAGTCGGGCATCACGGTCAACCGCAACGCGGTTCCGTTCGACCCGCGCCCCCCGATGGTCACCTCGGGCGTGCGCATTGGAACGCCCGCGCTCGCGTCTCGCGGGTTCGGCGCGGCGGAATTCACCGAGGTGGCCGACATCATCGCGACGGCGCTCAAGGGAGGTGCGGACATCGAGGTCCTCCGGGCTCGGGTGGCGAGACTTGCCGAGGCATTCCCGCTCTACCCCGGCCTCGAGCAGTAGGGTGCCGGACATGGGCGCGAGCATCCTCGATGGCAAGGCGACCGCGGCGGCCATCAAGGGCGAGCTAGCCGGGCGCGTGGCAGCGCTCGCCGCCGCAGGGGTGACGCCCGGCCTCGGAACCCTGCTCGTGGGCGATGACCCCGGATCCACGTGGTACGTCAATGGGAAGCACTCCGACTGCGCCGAGGTGGGGATCGCCTCGATCCGCGAGGATCTCCCGGGCGGGGCGACGCAGGCCGAGGTCGAGGCCGCCGTGGCCCGCCTCAACGCCGACCCCGCGTGCACCGGGTTCATCGTGCAGTTGCCGCTCCCGGAAGGAATCGACACCAACAGGGTGCTCGAGCTCGTGAATCCCGAGAAGGACGCAGACGGGCTTCACCCCACGAATCTCGGCCGCCTTGTCCTGCGCGTCTCCGAGGACATCACCTCGCCCCTGCCCTGCACCCCGCGCGGGATCATCGAGCTAATCGAGCGCCACGGTGTCTCGCTTCGGGGAGCGG
>CAZTJX010000074.1:0-5937 GCA_964613755.1 uncultured Demequinaceae bacterium
TCCAGCGCCCCAATCCGTTTCCGACGATGTCCATCGCCGAGAACGTGGTCGCGGGCATCAAGCTCAGCACCCGGCGCCTGTCGAAGCAAGACGCCGAGGAACTCGTAGAGACCTCCCTCAAGGCTGCGAACCTCTGGAAAGAGGTCAAGGATCGGCTCGACCGCCCGGGGTCGTCGCTCAGCGGTGGCCAGCAGCAGCGCCTCTGCATCGCGCGCGCGATCGCCATCAAGCCGGATGTTCTGCTCATGGATGAGCCGTGCTCCGCCCTCGACCCGATCTCAACCCTCGCGATCGAGGACCTCATCGCGGAGCTCAAGGCGGATTACACCATCGTGATCGTCACGCACAACATGCAGCAGGCCGCGCGCGTGAGCGATCGGACCGCCTTCTTCAACATCGCGGGGGCGGGCAAGCCTGGCAAGCTCATCGAGATGAACGATACGTCGGTGATTTTCTCGAGTCCCGCGGAGAAGGCGACGGAGGACTACATCTCTGGCCGCTTCGGGTAGGTGGACGCCGGACGCGGCCTTGGCGTGCTCGGGACACCCTGAGGCGTGAATCGCGGAGCGATCCGCGCGCCTCCCTAGGGTCGGAAGTGACCTCTGATACTGGAGTTGCGGCGATGGTAGAATGGGTGTCCGCGCAGAGGGGAAACCGAGTACCGATGAACTTCGCAGTTGGAGAGACCGTCATTTACCCCCACCATGGGGCGGCGGAAATTCAAGACATCAGCACTCGAACCGTCAAGGGCGAAGAGAAAATGTTTCTCAAGCTCAAGGTCGCCCAGGGTGACCTGACGATCACCGTTCCTGCCGAAAACATCGACCTCGTGGGAGTACGCGATGTCGTCGATGCCGAGGGCCTCAAGCACGTGTTCACCGTGCTCGCCGAGCCGTACGTCGAGGAGCCGACCAATTGGTCGCGCCGCTACAAGGCCAATGTCGAAAAGCTCGCGTCTGGCGACGTGATTCGCGTGTCGGAGGTTGTGCGCGACCTCTCGCGTCGCGACACGGACAAGGGACTCAGCGCGGGCGAGAAGCGGATGCTCTCCAAGGCACGTCAGGTGCTCGTCTCGGAGCTCGCGCTCGCGGAGAAGTGCTCCGAGGAGGCGGCAGAGGCGCGCCTCGACGGGGTCCTTACGCCGTGACCGTCGCGGCGGTCGTCACCGCCGCGGGTCTGGGGACGCGACTCGGGACAGATCTCCCGAAGGCGCTCGTGCGCGTGGCGGGCAAGACGCTCGTCGCCTGGGCCGTCGAACATGTAGCCGAGGTCGCCCACGACATCGTCGTCACCGCACCGGCCTCCCACGTCGACGAGTTCGGCAAGGCCATCGCTAATGCGACGATCGCCTCTGACGTCGCCCTTGTGGTCATTGCAGGAGGCGAGACGAGACAGGAGTCGGTCGCCGCGGGCGTCGCGGCGCTCATGGCCCACTCGCCGCCGCCCACCATCATCGCGGTGCACGACGCTGCACGGGCGTTTATGCCAGCGGAGCCCATGCGCCTAGCCATCGGCGCCGTCGAGGCGGGTGTCGACGGCGCGGTGCCGATCGTTCCGCTCGTGGACACCGTCGTCGCCGTTCCCGGGGCCGACGGAACCCTTGGGCTCACCGTCGATCGCTCCTCCCTCATGGCGGCACAGACCCCGCAGGTGTTCCGAGCGAGCGCCCTCCATGACGCGCACGTGCGTGGTGCGGCCGAGCCTGGAACGGAGGTAACAGACGACGCGGGCCTCGTTCGTCGGTACGGTTATCGGGTGGTCGCAACCGAGGGACACTCGTGGGGATTCAAGGTGACGGTTCCCGGTGACCTTGCCCTCGCGGAGCACGTCGCTCAACAAGCAGGGGAGGTGACGTCGTGACGACTCCGCGTACGGGAATCGGCGTCGACGTTCATGCCTACGGGGATGCCTTCGGCCTCGCGCTCGCTGGCCTGACGTGGGACCAGGAGCGCGTCCTCAGCGGTCATTCCGACGGGGACGTCGCCGCGCACGCCGCGTGCGATGCGCTCCTGTCCGCCGCGGGCCTCGGCGACCTCGGCTCGTACTTCGGCGTCGACCGCCCCGAATGGGAGGGCGCGGCCGGGGCAGCGCTCCTCGAGGAGACCGCGCGTCTCGTGGCTTCCGCCGGATTCGTGATCGGCAACGTCGCGATCCAGATCGTGGCAAACCGTCCGCGCCTGGGCCCTCGTCGCACGGAGGCCGAGGCGGTGCTGTCCGAGGCGATCGGCGCTCCGGTATCCGTGTCGGCGACCACGTCGGACGGTCTCGGCCTCACCGGTAAGGGAGAGGGCGTCGCGGCGGTCGCCACGGCACTCATCACGCCGGTAGCCTGAACCCCGTGACGCTCCGCCTCTTCGACTCCGCGACCCGCAGCGTCGGAGACTTCTCCCCGCTTGTACGGGGGAAGGTCGGGATCTACGTGTGCGGAGCGACCGTACAGTCCGCCCCCCACATCGGGCATATGCGCGCAGGGGTCGCATTCGACGTCCTGCGGCGATGGCTCGAGCGCAGTGGCCTCGCCGTCACGATGATCCGCAATGTCACGGACGTGGGAGACACGATCTTCGCCAAGGCCGATGCCGAGGGCGTCCCGTGGTGGGAGTGGGCTCTGCGAAACGAGCGGCTCTTCAACGCGGGGTACGACGCGCTGGGGAATCTACCTCCCGCCTACGAGCCGCGCGCCACGGGCCACATCCCCGAGATGCTCCAACTCACTGCCCAACTCCTCGACGCGGGCCACGCCTACGAGAAGGACGGCTCGGTCTACTTCGACGTGCGCTCGTACCCCGAGTACGGCTCGCTGACGAACCAGTCGCTCGACGAACTCGCCCCCGCCGAGGACTCGCCCGACGTGACCAAGCGTGATCCGCGCGACTTCGCGCTGTGGAAGGCGGCGAAGAGCGACGACCCCGTCGACGCCGTGTGGCAAAGCCAATGGGGCCCGGGACGACCCGGATGGCACATCGAGTGCTCGGCGATGGCTCGGCGATACCTGGGCCAGAGCTTCGACATCCACGGTGGAGGGCTCGACCTACGCTTCCCTCACCACGAGAATGAGCAGGCGCAGTCGCGCGCGGCGGGTGATGAGTTCGCTCAACTGTGGATGCACTCCGCGTGGGTCACTCAGGGCGGCACCAAGATGTCCAAGTCCCTGGGGAACACCCTCCTCGTCGATGCGGTGCTGGCGGAGCACTCCGCTGCCGCCCTTCGGCTCGCGCTTGTCGGCGTCCACTATCGATCGATGCTCGAGTACGGCGACGCGACCATGGACGACGCCGAGGCGACGTGGTCCCGTCTCGCGGGCTTCGTGATGCGCGCGGGGGAGAGGGTGGGTCAGCCCGACGCGGAAACCGTGGCGACGGCGGCACTCCCCGAGCCCTTCGTCGAGGCCATGGACGACGACCTCGCGGTTCCCCGGGCCCTCGCCATCATTCACGAGGCCGTCACCGATGGCAACGCGGCGCTGTCATCGGACGACGCGGACCCCATCGCCTCCTCCCTGCTCACCGTGCGGGCGATGCTCGACGTGCTTGGCCTCGACCCCCAGGTTGCCCCGTGGGTGGGCCGGTCGGGTGGCGTCCCCCTCGAGGCTCTCGACGCACTCGTCCGTGCGGAGATCGATGCCCGCGCGGCGGCGCGCGAGGCGAAAGACTGGTCGACGGCCGACGCGATCCGCGACCGACTCACCGCCGCAGGTATCGCGCTCGAGGACGGCGTCGATGGCGTTCGCTGGACACTCGCGGGCGAGCGCTAGGAGCGGGCATGGCGGGCAACTCAAAGCGCACGGGCGCCGTCCGCAAGGAGGGCTCGAAGAAGGGGCCCAAAGGCGGTAGCGGGGGCAAGGGCCGCCGCGCCCTCGAGGGCAAGGGCCCCACTCCGAAGGCCGAGGATCGCCCGTATCACATCGCTCACCGCCGTAAGGAGCTCTCGGAGCGGTCGGCCGCGAAGACGCCTTCGCGCGGTCCCGCGCCGCGGCGGAAGACTCCCGGAGGACCGGAGGTGGTGGCGGGCCGCAATGCCGTGCTCGAGGCGCTGCGCGCCGGCGTGCACGCGGAGGGCCTCCACATCTTCTCGCGGATCGACACCGACGACCGCGTGAGCGAACTGCTCCACCTCGCCCTCGAGGCGGACATCACCGTGACCGAGGTCTCCAAGGCTCGGCTCGACCTCCTGACCGGGGGTGCGGCCCACCAGGGCGTCGCCCTCGTCGTGGAACCGTTCCGCTACCTGGGGCTCCACGACCTGCTGGCCGCCCCGGGACTCCCTCTCATCGTCGCGCTCGACGGCATCCAGGATCCCCGGAACCTGGGTGCGATCATCCGATCAGCCGCGGCGTTCGGCGCCACGGGCGTCCTTCTTCCCGAGCGTCGCGCCGCCGGAATCACCGTGGCGGCGTGGAAGACCTCGGCGGGTGCCGTGGCACGCATGCCGATCGCCCGCGTGACGAACCTTGCCCGCGCCCTGGGGGAGCTGAAGGCCGAGCGAGTCTTCGCGGTGGGCCTCGCCGCCGACGGGGAGGTTCCCCTGGCTCAGAGCGAGCTGCTCGTCGAACCCCTCGTCCTTGTCGTTGGCTCGGAGGGCAAGGGGCTATCGCGTCTCGCGAGGGACGCCTGCGACCAGGTGGTGGGGATTCCTATCGCCGCGAGCACGGAGTCGCTCAATGCCGCCGTCGCCGCGTCGCTCGCGCTCTATGAGGTCAGGAAGGCCCGCTAGGCCTCGTCGTCGTCGCCCTGACCCCACGCGCCCGTATTGTCGCTCTCGAAGTGGGGAATCTCGCGCGTCGCCACCTCCTCGGCCAGGAGGGGAAGCTCCGCCGTCATCTCCGCGGTCTTCTTGGCCGAGGTCTCGGTGGGCGCGGGGCCAAGGACGGCCTTCTCATCGGGCCGCTCCGGCAGGATGTGACGGATATACGACGCGGTGGCGACGGCCATAGGGACGTCGTGGCCGGCCGCCTCGGCGAGGAACCAGCGGTGATCGAGGACCTCGTGGAAGATCTGGGCGGGCTCAAGCTTGGCGCGGAAGTCCTTGGGGACGGCGCGCACCGTGGCCTCGAACACCGTCGTGAGCCATTGATGTGCCGCGTAGCCTTCCTCCTCGCCCGGCGGTGCGGCGACGGCCCGATACTCATCCAGGTCGTTCAGCAGGCGGCGAGCCTGGTTCTCCTGGACGTCCAACCCTGTAAGGCGCATGAGCCTGCGGGCGTGGTGTCCCGCATCAACGACCTTGGGGCGGATGACGATCGTCTTGCCGTCCTCGGCCTCGCGCATGTCCAGCTCGCCGATATCGAAGCCCAGGCCGTTGAGTGCCCGAACCCGCTCCGCGATGTGGAGCGGGATGTTCGACGTGAAAGCTTCCGTCTCCGTGAGCGCGTCCCAGAGCTCGACGTATCGCGTGAGCAGGCGATCGGCAACCGCAACGGGATCGACGCTCTCGTGCAGGTGCTCCTGTGCGTCGAGATCGAACATCTCTCCGATGATGTTCGTTCGGGCCAGGTCGAGATCATATGCCCGCTGACCATCGGTGAGAGCCTCATGCAATTCGCCCGTCTCCGCGTCGACGAGGTAGGCCGTGAATTCCGCGGCGTCCCTGCGGAAGAGGGCATTGGAGAGCGAGACATCACCCCAGTAGAAACCGACGAGGTGCAGTCGGACGAGGAGGACGGCGAGGGCATCGACGAAACGAACGACGGTTTCGGCACGCAGCGACTGGGAGAAGAGGGCGCGATACGGGAGCGAGAACTGCAGGTGGGAGGTGACGAGAGCGGCCTCGAGCGGGGCGCCGGAGGCATCCTCGCGGCCCGTCACGACGGCGAGGGGGAGGACGCACGGGGCGTTGAGCCGACGAAGCTTGCGGAGGAGCTTGAATTCGTACTTCGCGATGCGTGGATTCGTTTCCTTGATCGCGAGAACCCGATCGTCAAGGCGAACGAAGCTTACG
>CAZTJX010000074.1:5947-8213 GCA_964613755.1 uncultured Demequinaceae bacterium
GGAGGGCCGCGATGGTGTCCTCTGGCCACCGCTCCAGGGGAAGGGTCCACGGAAGGGAGATGATACTGGGATCGGCGGCACCCTTGATGGTCAGCGGCATCACGTCTCCCCTCCCTCGGTCCGTGACCGGGCCACGGAGATCATCGTAGTCGGGGCCCAATGCGGAAGGGCGCCCCGGCCAAGGCCGAGACGCCCTTCCGAGTCAGTGATGCTACGTGCCGGAAATGCGCTCCCCGGTCGCAGCGGAGAACACGTGCTGCTCGCCCTTGCGAATCGTCACCCACGCGGTGTCGCCCTTCTTGGGAACGTCGCGCGGGTCGATGCGCGCGACCATCTGCGAGTCTCCCAAGCCGAAGTGGAGCTCCCTCGTCGCCCCAACCTCCGTCGGGACCGTCCCGTAGATGTAGGCGTCGGCGCCTTGCTCCTCCACGGCGTCGACCTCGATCGGGATGGCGCCCTCTGCGTTGGGGGTCGAGCGGTCAAGGGACTCCGGGCGGAACCCGATGACGATGTGGCCCTTGTCGGCATCCGTCATTCCGGAGAGCGCAGCGCGCGCGACCTGCACCTTGGCGCGGCCGATCTGGGCGGCACCGCCCGACACCGGATAGGTGCCGATGTTCATCGCGGGGGATCCGATGAAGCCCGCGACGAAGACGTTCGCGGGGGCGTCGTAGAGGTCGCGGGGTGGACCGACCTGCTGCAGCACGCCGTCCTTGAGCACGGCGATGCGGTCGCCCATGGTGAGGGCCTCGATCTGGTCGTGCGTCACGTAGACGGTCGTAACGCCGAGGCGGCGCTGGAGTGCGGCGATCTGCGTTCGCGTCTGGACACGGAGCTTGGCGTCGAGGTTTGACAGCGGCTCGTCCATGAGGAACACCTGGGGCTGGCGCACGATGGCTCGACCCATGGCCACGCGCTGACGCTGGCCACCGGACAGCGCGCGCGGACGGCGCTCCAGATACTCGGTGAGGTCGAGGATCTTGGCCGCGGCCTCGACGCGCTCGCGGATCTCGGGCTTCGGAACGCCCGCAATCTTGAGGGCGAAGCCCATATTGTCCGCGACGGACATGTGCGGGTACAGGGCGTAGGACTGGAACACCATCGCGATGTCGCGGTCCTTGGGCTGGACGTTGGTGACGTCGCGATCCCCGACCCAGATGGAGCCCTCGTCGATGTCCTCGAGCCCGGCGAGCATGCGCAGGGAGGTGGACTTTCCGCAACCGGAGGGGCCAACGAGGACGAGGAATTCGCCGTCTTCGATGAGGATGTCGAGCTTGTCGACGGCGGGGCGCTCGGTGCCCGGGTAAATCCTCGTCGCCTTGTCGTACGTGACTGTAGCCATGCTGAGTAGATCCCTTCACCGGCAGGTACGTGCCGGACGATCCGTAGTGAAGAGCGTCAACGCTGTGTCGGCATTGACACGACCGTCGCACGCGCGGCGGTCCCGCTTATCCTGCCACAGCCCCGCCGCGAGGCAAACCCCGTCACGGTAGCGTGGCACCCATGGGAATGCGGTTGCGGGAGCCCGGAACGGACATAGGTGGATATTCCGTCGTCGCGGCCATCGGTCGGGGCGGCTCCGGAGACGTGTACCGCGTCACGGACCGGCACGGAGACGTCGCAGCCCTCAAACTCGTCGACGCGCAGGCGGATGACGCGGCCAGGGAACGCCTCGCGAGGGAGGTCGACGCACTCAAGGCGCTTCGGCACGACGCGATTCCGCGCATCCTCGACGCCGAGCTCGACGGCCCCGAGCCGTTCCTGGTGTTCGAGTACATCGACGGTGTCAGCCTCGCCCATCACGTGGCCGATCACGGCGCCCTCGATCAGGAAGCCCTCGCGGATCTGGCCGAGACCGTCGCGTCGGCGCTGGCAGAGGCGCACGGCGCGGGTGTTATCCATCGGGATGTGACCCCTGCGAACATCATGATGGGATCGCGTGGTCCGGTTCTCATTGACTTCGGCCTCTCACACCGCACGGACGACCCTCGACTAACGCGCGAGGGAATGGTGAGCGGCACGGCCGGCTATGTCGCACCCGAGGTGATCGATGGGGCCGAACCGGGGCCGACGGCGGATCTCTGGGCGTGGGCGGCCACGATCGCGTTCGCGATGCTCGGGGAGGCACCGTTCGGAAGTGGTCGAGGTGCCCTGAGCAAGACGCTCCAGGGCAAGGTCCGGCTGCCGAGGGTCCAGGGCGCGAAGGAAGTGGCGCGGGCCCTCTCGCTGGATGTCTCCGCCCGGCCGAGCCCATCCTCGGTCGTCG
>CAZTJX010000075.1:0-8202 GCA_964613755.1 uncultured Demequinaceae bacterium
CACGCAGGGCAAAGAGCATCTATGCCCTGACCGGGGTTGTGGTGGGGGTCCTGGGGGGGTGGGGTGTGTCCGTCCCGGCCGAATCTCACGCCCCGCCGTCTCCCCCACGGCGGGGGGCGTATACCCCCGACCCCGCCCCCAAAGGATCCACATCGAACACGACGATCGCCGCGCCCACCTCGACCGTCTCGCCCTCGCGGACAAGCAACTCGGACACGACGCCGTCGGTGGGGCAGGGAAGCTCGACGAGCGACTTCGCCGTCTCGACCTCGAGCAACGGCTGGTTGACCTCGACCGTGTCGCCCACGGCGACGAGCCAGGTGACGATGTCGGCCTCGGTGAGGCCCTCGCCCGCGTCGGGAAGGTAGAACGTCTCGAAGGTAGGCATGGCGTTCCCCTTAGTCGACCATCACGCGGTCGATGGCGTCCAGGACGCGATCAACGCTTGGGAGGTAGTCGTGCTCAAGCTTGGAGGCCGGGTATGGCGTGTGGAACGCGCCGACCCGAAGCACCGGGGCCTCGAGCGCGAAGAACGCCTCCTCGGAGACCTTCGCGGCGATCTCTGCCCCCACACCGAACGGCGTCGGAGCCTCGTGAACGACGACGCATCGTCCCGTCTTCTTCACCGAACGAACGACCGCGGACGTGTCGAGCGGGCTGACCGCCCGAAGGTCGATCACCTCGGCCGAGATTCCCTCGGACTCGCAGACCTGGGCGCTCTGGAGAGCGACCCGGACCGACGGTCCGTACGCGACGATCGTCACGTCCTCCCCGTGCCGTGCGACCCGTGCGTGCGACATAGCCGCGCTCGCGCCATCGACGACGAACGGTGCGTCGACGTCCACCTCACCCTTGTCCCAGTAGCGCGCCTTCGGCTCGAAGAACAGCACCGGGTCGGGCGAGGAGATCGCCTGCTGGATCATCAGGTAGCCGTCCTGTGGCGTCGCGGGCGTCACGATACGCAGGCCCGCGGTGTGAGCGAAGAGCACCTCGGGGCTCTCGGAGTGATGCTCGACGGCGCCGATACCCCCCGCGTACGGAATCCGGATGACCACCGGGAGCGTGATCCTGCCCTGGGATCGGTAGTGCATCTTGGCGAGCTGGGTCGTGATCTGATCGAAGGCCGGGAAGACGAATCCGTCGAATTGGATCTCGCACACCGGGCGGTAGCCGCGCATCGACATTCCGATCGCCGTTCCGACGATGCCCGACTCTGCGAGCGGGGTATCCATCACACGGTCGGGGCCGAAGTCCTTGAGGAGACCGTCCGTCACGCGGAAGACTCCGCCGAGCGAGCCGATGTCCTCGCCCATCAGGAGGACCTTGGGGTCGCGCTCCATCGCCGTGCGGAGTCCGGCGTTGATGGCGCTGGCGAGGGTCAGGGTTTCCATCACAGTCCGCCCTCCGCGTCGATGAACGACCTCTCGAAGTGCTCGAACCACGCCCGGTCGGCATCGACCGTGGCATGTGGATCGGCGAACACGTGGTCGAACATCTCGTGCGTCGGAGGCTTGCCCGCGGCCTTGATGCGGACGCGGACGTCCGCCGCGAGGGCTCTGGCCATCTCCGTCGTTTCGGACCGGTACTCTGCGCTCAACGCTCCCCGGCGCTCGAGGTACGTCTCCAGCCGGGAGATCGGGTCGCGCTCGGCCCAGAACTCCTCGTCGGCCTTGGTGCGGTACCGCGTGGGGTCGTCCGACGTCGTGTGCGCACCCATGCGGTACGTGAACGCCTCGATGAAGCTCGGGCCGCCGCCGACCCTTGCCCTCTCCATCGCCTCGCGCGTCACCGCGTACGCGCCAATGACGTCGTTCCCATCGACGCGAACGTTGGGCATTCCGACGCCGTCCGCTCGCTGTGCGAAGGAGACCTTGGACTGACGCGTCGCGGGCTCCGAGATCGCCCACTGATTGTTCTGGCAGAAGAACACGAGGGGTGCGTTGTTGACGGCGGCGAAGATGAGAGCCTCGTTCGTGTCGCCCTGGGACGTGGCGCCGTCGCCGAAGTAGCAGATGACGGCGGCGTCGCGGGCCGTGTCGCCCGAGGCGACGAGCCCGTCGCGGTCCATCGCCATCGCGTACCCGGTCGCGTGCAGGGTGTGGGAGCCGATGACGAGCGTGTAGAGGTGGAAGTTGTGCTCGTCCGCGACCCAGGCGCCATGTTCGAGCCCTCGGAAGATACGCAGCAGGTTGCCAAGGTCCACGCCGCGCAGGTACGCCACCGCGTGCTCGCGGTACGAGGGAAAGACCCAGTCGGCTGGCCGGAGGGCGTGGCCGGAGCCCACCTGGGCGGCCTCCTGGCCGAGGGAGGGAACCCACAGCCCGAGTTCTCCCTGGCGCTGGAGTGACGTTGCCTCGCGGTCGAAAGCACGGACGACGACCATCTCGCGCCACATCTGCCGGAGCGTCGCGTCATCGAGATCCTCGGCGTAGCGCGAGTAGACGGGGTGCTCGATGCGCTCACCTGTGTGGGTTAGGAGGCGGACGACACCTTCATCAGACAGCGGTCCGTGGGCGTCCACTTACTACCTCCCCTGCGGCCACGGAGGCCGGTCGAATCCGAACCTACGCAAGCGTAGGCTACGGCACCGTAGGTTCGCAACTTCGGCGCTAAGGCGTCCCCGGCTTCTTGAGGTCCTTCGACGACGCCGTCGGAATCGCACCGCTTCCCTTGCCCGCTGGCACGGAACTTGCCGAACCGGTCGGCTTTGGAGCCTCAAGGGAGAGCTTGTTCTTCTTGAGCAGCGCGAGGGCCGTGTCGCGCTCCTTGAGCGCCGGCCACTTCACGAAGGCAAAGAGAAGGATGAAGACCGGGCCAGCGACGGGCACCGCGACCGCGATGACGCCGAGCCACTGCGAGTAGCCCGCCTTCCTGGCGATGAGGATCGCCGACACCAGGGCGATGATCGCGTACAGGATCGTCGCGAGGATGAGCCATCCGAGCCACGCGCTGACCACATCACCGAAGGTGAGGTCTTCGTCGGCGTCGATCGCCGTGGCGAGTGCAGTTGCGAACATGAGTCCTCCTAGAAGCGGTCCGGATAGGCCGCGAGAGCCGCGAGCATGTGATTGTTTTCCTCAGCCGAGCCTACGGTGATGCGGACCCCATCGCCAGCGAAGGGTCGGGCCAGGATGGACGGGGACCATTCCGCGAGGTAGCCCCCAAGATCGGATGCGCCGTCCCCCGCGGCGATCCATACGAAATTTCCTTGCGCCTCCGGCGGCGCCCAGCCGTCGGCCGCGAGCCGTGCCGCCACGCGCTCGCGCTCGGCGACGACGGCGTCGACCCTAGCGAGGAGTTCGTCCTCCGCGGCAAGCGACGCGAGCGCGGCGGCCTGGGCTACCCCAGAGACGGAGAACGGGGTCACGCACGCGCGCACCGGCGCGACGAGGTTCGGGGTCCCGACGGCGTAGCCCACACGCAGGCCCGCGAGGCCGTAGGCCTTGGAGAAGGTCCGGGTGACGAGAAGGTTCGGATGTGCGGCGAGCACGCGCCGCCCGTCAACGGCCGCGTCGTCGCGCACGAACTCGGTGTACGCCTCGTCCAGCACCACGAGCACTCTCGTCGGGACGGCAGCCATGAAGGCCTCGAACTCGTCGCGACCGATCGCGGGACCGGTTGGGTTATTGGGCGTGCACAGGAGCACCGCCCTCGTGCGCGGCGTGACCGCGGCCGCCATCGCCGGAAGGTCGTGCCGGGCGTCTGCGCTCAGCGGGATGCGTACTGATGTCGCGCCCGCGATTTGCGCAAGGATGGGATAGGCCTCAAACGAACGCCACGCGTAGATCACCTCGTCTCTCGGCTCGCAGTAGGCGTGCAGCGCGTGACCCAGCACGGCGACGGAGCCCCCCGCGACGGCGACGGCCTCCGCGGTGACGCCCCAGCGCTCGGCGATCGCCTCGGTCACGTCGAAGGCCGTCATGTCCGGATAGCGATTCACGACCGCGCCTGCGCTGTCGATCGCCTCGCGCACGGATGGAAGCGGCGCGAAGGCGACCTCGTTCGAGGAGAGTTTGATGGGCGGGACCCCGGCCCCGGAGGTCCGCGCACCGGGGACGTAGGCCGGCAGGGAAGCGACCGCGGCCCGCGGCTCGGGGAGCGTCATACGGACAGCATGCCACCGCCGTGGAACAATCGGAGGCATGTTCTTCCTCTTCAGAGTTGTCATCACCGCCGTTGCGGTGTGGTTGGTCAGCCTTATGCCCCTCGATGTCGTCGTCACGGGCGGAAACGACACCTGGTGGAGCCGCGCCCTGGTCTTCGTTGGCGTCGCCGCTATCCTCGTTGCCGTCAACATGATCGTGAAGCCGATCGTCAATCTCGTGACGCTTCCGGTCCGAATCCTGACGCTCGGCCTCTTCGCCCTCATCATCAACTGGGCGATGCTCATGCTCGCGTCGTGGCTCACGAGCCATCTCTCCTTCGGGACGCTCGAGGTCGGGGGATTCTGGAAGACCCTGCTCGCCGCGTTCCTGATCTCGATCATCACGGTGATGCTTGGGGCCTCCAAGAAGAAGGCCAAGAGGCGCGCCTGATCCAGCCCCGCGCGGCTAGTCGGTGTTGGCGACGCGCGTGACGGCGTACGTGGTGCGTGTCGACGTGGACGCGCCGTTAGCGAGAAACCCGGCGTTCTCGTCACGCCACGCCAGCGCGGAGGACGAGGACGACGAGTCGAAGAAGCCTCCTGTACGGGCGTAGGTCACTACCTCGTGGCTTCCCACGACGCTCGCCGCGGCCGCCCGGTCTGCGGCAAGCCCACCCGCCCCTAGGTCGTGCTCGACGGTGATCCACCCTACGCGATCTGGATTCGAGGCGCCGTCGAGCGCGCTGACGATGTCCGTCGAGTTCTCCAGGCTGAGCACGGACGCACCTGCGAGGGGCTCGAACCGTGCGACGGGCGAGCCCGCAGTCACGACGGACGCCACGGGATATCGCGACGCGAAGGCGTCGTTGCTCGCGAGCGCCATCGCGGCGATTCCGCCCAGACTGTGGCCGCTGAGCATTACCGCTTCACCCGGGACGACGCCAGCCTGCTCCATCGCTACCGCGACGGCGATCATCGCGTCCGATGTCCGCCCCGCCATCATCTGTAGATCCGCCACGAGGTCGAGGGGGTTGGGGCCGCCGTTCGGCCAGAAGTTCTGGGTGCCAGGAATCTCGACGATCCACGCCCGCGATCCGTCCCCGTGCTCGATGCGCTCGATCGCAACGTGGGCTACGTCGCCGTCGTCGTCATGGCCCGGGTAGAGGGCGCCGATCCGCTCGACGAGCTCCCTGGCGCCGGCGGGGGGGCTCGTGGCCTGCGCGTCTACCTCCTCCACGGTGAGTGTCCGCGATCCTCCCAGCAACTCCGCCCACCCCATCGCCGTGAGAGCGAGTGCCCACGTGAGGAAGTCGGCCACCGACGGCCCGAAGGGCGTCGGGCCCAGCGAAAGCGCATGGCCCGCTCCCACGACCTGCTCGATCACCTCCGAATCGAGGAGCGCCGTAGGCTCGGGGGCGGCCACGCCGCTGACCGTCGACGGCCCCCCCGGCGCGAGTAGCGTCCACGGCTTCGTCGCCACGGTGCCGAGCCACGAGGCGAGCTGCACCCCGGCCATCCCCCGCCGAACGGCGTCCCCGAAGGCGGAGCACAGCTCGCCCCACCGTCCACCCGCGCCGCGCTCCGCGCCCTCAAGCAGGGCTACGGTCTCCGCTAGCCCCCGGGAAATCTCCTCGATCTCGAGTGCGACCGCGTACGCGCCGCCGGGGCCCGCGTTCACCCAGTTCAGCGCGTCCGTCACGTGCGCGGCAACGTCCGCGTCCGACCCCCACGCCCACGGACCGCTACCCACGTCCACCTGCGCCATCCGCGCCCAGGCCGCGACCTCTTCCATCCGCTCGCGGGCTTCTCCGAGAATCACGCTCGCCCGCGACAGATCCTCCGTTCGCGCATAGGTTCCGCCCGCGCCCCCTACGACGCTGATCTCGCTCACGACGCCGCCGCGAGCCGCGCGATCGCCGCCTCCGCACATCTGACGCGATCGCTCACCCCAACAACGAGGCGCTCGGCGCAGTCGAGTCGGAGGTGGAACGCCGCGGCGAGGTCGGAACTCCACGAGACATCGTCGGCACTCCGCAGGGCGGCGAGCGCCGCCGCCACGGAGAGGGAGGGGTCCGGGGCGGGATGAGTCACCTTGCCACGCTAGGAACGCGGCCCGCGTGGTGCGTCCTGGCGCCGTCACCTGTGCACGATCCCGGGTCGCCGCGAGGTGCGGGACATCGGTCGGTCCGACGACCGGGTGACGAGCCGTGGAACAATGGACCCGTGACCACGCCATGGCGCACGCTCGCTGACATCAGCCCCGCCATAGCCCTCGGGCCCCTCGACGGCAGGTACCGCCCCGTCGTCGCCCCTCTCGTGGATCACCTGAGCGAGGCCGCCCTCAACCGCGCACGCCTCCATGTCGAGGTGGAGTGGCTCCTTCACCTGAGCGACACCTCGGCCGTCCCCGGTGTCGAGCCGCTTGGCGCAGCCGATCGGGCCTACCTCCGCGGCATCGTCGAGACGTTCGGTGCCGATGAGATCGCGGAGCTCGCCGAGACGGAACTCGTCACCGCTCACGATGTCAAGGCGATCGAGTACTTCCTGAAGAAGCGCCTCGCCGACGCCCCGGCCGCGATCGGCGAGACCGGGATCCCCGCGCTCGCCGAGCTCGTCCACTTCGGCTGCACCTCCGAGGACATCAACAACCTCGCGTACGCGGTCACCATTCGCACCGCGATTGCCGATGTCTGGCTTCCCGCGGCACACTCGCTCGCGGACGACGTCGTGACCATGGCGCGGGCGAACGCCGCCCAACCGATGCTCGCGAGGACCCACGGTCAGCCCGCCACCCCGACGACGCTCGGCAAGGAGCTCGCCGTCCTCGCTCACCGGCTCCGGCGCCAACTCGCGCGCATCGGTCGCCAGGAGTACCTCGGGAAGATCAACGGCGCCACGGGGACGTACGGCGCCCACCTCGCCGCGGTGCCGGACACGGACTGGGTCGCGGTGAGCCGCTCCTTCGTCGAGGGCCTCGGCCTCACATGGAACCCCCTCACGACCCAGATCGAGGCTCACGACTGGCAGGCCGAGCTCTACGCCGACCTCGCGCGCTTCAACAGGATCCTTCACAACCTCGCGACGGACGTGTGGACGTACATCTCGCTCGGCTACTTCGCGCAGGTACGCGGGCAGGGCACCGTCGGCTCCTCGACGATGCCCCACAAAGTCAATCCCATTCGCTTCGAAAATGCCGAGGCGAACCTGGAGATCTCGTGCGCACTACTCGACTCCCTAGGATCGACACTCGTGACGAGCCGCCTCCAGCGCGACCTCACCGACTCGACGACCCAGCGCAACATCGGGGTCGCCTTCGGCCATTCACTGCTCGCGATCGATAACGCGCGTCGCGGGCTCGCCGGCCTCGATCCGAATCCGGACGCCATGGCGGCGGACCTCGACGCGAACTGGGAGGTGCTTGGCGAGGCGATCCAGTCCGCCATGCGCGCCGCCGGGCTCGCGGGGGTGCCGGGCATGGAGGAGCCGTACGAGAGGCTCAAGGAGCTCACGCGCGGACGCAGGGTCGGGGGCGACGATATCCGGGCCTTCGTGCAGGGGCTGGGCCTACCCGCCGACGACGAGGCGCGCCTCGTCGCGATGACCCCCGCGACGTACACGGGCACCGCCGAAGCGCTCGTCTCGTTCGTTGAGGACGTGTGAGCACCCCCCTCGAACCGCGCATACGACTTCGGGCCGAAGTCCTGCTTGTCCTGGGACTCAGCCTCGGACAGAGCGCCGTCTTCGCGGCCTGGACCCTCACCAAGCGCTACCTTGCCACCGCGCCCATCGGCCAGCAGACGACGACCATGCACCCGTCCGCGACGAGCATTCCGATCATGGACCTCGTCTACCAACTGCTCCGCGTCGGCTTCCAGGTCGTGCCCGTCGCCCTGGCCCTGTACCTGCTCTCCGCCCACGGGGTGAGCGCGCTACGCCGCCTCGGCCTCGTGTGGCCCCGGCGCGGCCGCGACGCTTCGCTCGACCTCGGGCGGGGCGCGGTGCTCGCGGCGGCCATCGGGATTCCCGGTCTGGGCCTCTACGTGCTCGGGCGCGCGATCGGTCAGACCGTGCGGATCGACACCTCGGGCCTCCCGGAGCAGTGGTGGAAGGCCCTGGTA
>CAZTJX010000076.1:0-4318 GCA_964613755.1 uncultured Demequinaceae bacterium
TCGTCCATGGTCGCTCCCCTCTACGTAACTCGTGTCCCTATCGTAGTCCGGTCGCCGCAACGCATTCTAGGCGGACGGGCGCGCGCGCCTCGCGACATTCGCGACGTACCCAAGCCCGGCGTACCAATACACGACCGCAGACGCGCCGGCGCCCACGATCCCGATCGCATGCCAGGCGTCTGAGTGTCCGAATGCGAGGTAACTGAGCGGGAGGAAGAAGTACAGGCCCGTCGTCGCCACCTTGCCGATGAAGGTGACCTGCGGGGTCCCCGCTCCCCTGCTCTTTCCCACGAGGAGCGCGATCCCGACGACGGCGTCGCGGGCCAGGAGCACTCCGACGAGCCACCACGGGATGATTCCGCGCAACCCGAGCCCGATGACGACGGCGAGGGTGAGGAGCCGGTCCGCCGCGGGGTCGAGGACTCGGCCGAGTGCGGTGACCTGGTTCCAGCGGCGCGCGAGAAAGCCGTCGAGAAAGTCCGAGACCCCGGCGGCGACGAGTGAGGCGATAGCCCAGCCGTCGCGGTGGCTCGCGAGCAGGATGGCGAAGACGACGATGAGCGCGATGCGGACCATGGAGATGACGTTGGGGACGGTCCAGATGCGCGAGCTCGGCGCGGGGTTTTCGCTCACGGGTCCACTCTAGGGTGCCGTCGCTAGTGTGCCGAAGACATCTCCTAGGGGATGACGGGAGAGGGGCTCATTCCGAACGAGAGGAGGAGCTCCTCGACACGGCCGCGAATCTCGTCGCGGATGGGGCGCACGGACTCGATGCCCTGACCCGCGGGGTCCTCGAGTGTCCAATCCTCGTATCGCTTGCCAGGGTAGATGGGGCATGCGTCGCCGCAGCCCATGGTGATGACGACGTCGGATTCCTGCACAGCATCGTCCGTCAGGACCTTCGGCTGTTGGGACGCGATATCGATGCCCACTTCCGCCATCGCCTCAACGGCAACCGGGTTGATCTGTTCCGCGGGCATCGAACCGGCGGAGAGCACCCCCACCCTCCCCGAACCGAGCGCCGAGAGCCAGCCGGCGGCCATCTGCGAGCGACCCGCGTTGTGCACACAGACGAAGAGGACGGTGGGAGTCTCGGTCGGTTCAGTGTTCATGGACGTCAGGCTACGTCCCCGACTCGCGCCCGTGTGGGGCGTTCACCGAAGATTCACGTGGCGCATCAGGCCCGACGGCGCGCGACGACAACGGTGTCTCGGCGCGTGACTGGCCCATCGGGTTCGTCGACCGATCGTTCCCGCATCTCGCTCGTCTCGACATCGAGCCCCCGCACCGAGGAGAGCGCCTCCTCCACCTCCTCGGGGGCGAAGAGGACGGAGGGGTCTCGGGGCCCCCGTCCGGTCGGAGCCTCGTCATCCGGATGGTGTCCGACAATGAGGAGGACGCCCCCCGCCGCCGTCAGGTCCGCTGCGGCGAGCCACGCGTCCACGCGGATGTCCGCGGGCTCGTGAACGTAGTGACTCGTCACGAGGCCGAAGCCGCCGTCCGTGCCCATGCCAGACGCGAGACCTCCGTCGGTGATATCGCCCACGATCCAGGAGCACCGCTCCCCCACCCCGCGTTCAGTGGCGGCGGCCGCAGCGCGCTCCAGGGCGACCGACGACAAATCGAGGCCGACGGCCCTCCATCCGTGTTCTGCGAGCCAGATGACATCCCCGCCCTCGCCGCAGCCCACGTCGAGCGCGGTGCCGGGCTCGAGCCACGCGGCGACCTCGCGGAGCACAGGATTCGCGTGGCCGCTCCACACGCGATCCGTCTCCGAGTACCGGAGATCCCAGCGCTCCGCGCTTGATCGAAAATCGCCCTCGGTCATGCCGTTTCTCCCGATTCGACGGAGAACACGGGTCCCCTGTCCAGGTCGGCGCTCACCAGACGCACCGTCTGATCCTTGCCCGCCTCGACCTCGCCTTCGCACCGTGCGACGACGGCAGGCTCTGCGAGTTGGACGGTGCGATCATCGAGGCCGACCCCCCTGAAATCCTGGCCGATGTACGGGGCGAGAACGGCCGATTCGACGGCCTCGATGCAGGCTCGATCGACGGAGCGCGCCACGCGGGTGCCCCGCTCCATCTCGTCGCCGATCGTCGGCAGCGCTCGCGTGACCCACGCCGGCAAGGCTGTCCCGTTCGCGTGGGCGAGGCAGATCTCCGTGGCATACCGATCCGCGAGCCGCCTAAGTGGTGCGGTGACGTGGGCGTACGGAACCCCGAGCGCGCCATGGGTCAGGGTCTCCGGTCGCGGTAGATCTGGATTCGCGTCGTCGAACGGCTCCCAGCGCGCGCCCCGGAACAGCGTCGTCGCCTCGGAGAGGAATGCCGCGGCCGTTGGTGTCGTCGTGTCAAGTCCGGCGAGGCAATCGGCGTAGGACTCGTCTTCGCCCCATCCGATCCCGAGCGCCCTGGCCTGGTGGCGGAGCCTGGCGACCGCCCGTGGTTCGGCGTCCGGCATCGTCCGCAGGATTCCCACGCCGCTTTCGAGCATGAGTCGTGCTGCGGCCTCGCCCGTGAGGAGGCTGATCTGAGCGTTGTCCTCCTCCACGGGAGCCGCCGCGCGGAAGGCGAGGGAGATTCCGCCGTCCGCGACCACGACCTCCTGCTCCGGCTTGGGTAGCGTGACGGCGCCGCGCGTGCGCGCAAGGACGCGACGGCGATCCCCCACCTCGCGCATGAGGCCGAGGATGGGCCGGACATCCGGATCGAGGCCGTCGGCGAGTGCCTCGTACGAGTATTGGCGGCGGGATGAGACCCAGGCGCGAGCGAGGTCGGCCTTACGGATCTCTCCCTCGGAGTCGAGGTCGATGGTCCACAGAACGGCCTTGGTGCGCTGCCCCGGCAGGAGCGATGCGTAGCCCTCCGACATGACGGGTGGGTGGAGGCCGAGTCGCCGATCGGGGCAGTACACGGTCTCTACGCGCTCGTGGGTGTCACGGTCGAGCGGTCCGTCGGGGACCACGTGGGCGGCGACGTCGGCGATGGCGTAGTAGACGCGAAAGCCGTCGCCCCTGCGCTCGAGCAGGAGCGCCTGATCCAGGTCCCTCGACCCCTCCGGGTCGATGGTGATGAGAGGGAGAGAGGTCCGATCGAGGCGCGTGGCTTCGATGTGATCGGGCTCCGCATCTTCTCCGCCATGCTCCGCCTCGAAGTACGCCGCAGGGGGATAGCCCTCGGCTACCCCCGCCGTCTCGCGGAGGCGTTGGAAGACCGGGGTGAGTGCCGCAAGGGGCGTTCGAAGGGGTTTCCGGCGGACACGCATGACTTGAGCCTAAGCGGCGGGGCGCGGCTCCCCGACCGGCGCGGTTTCGAGGGATTCGCCCAGGGTGTGACGCGTGAGGAGGGTGCCTCCGGCCACGGCGGCCGACATCGTCAGAATCGCAGCGCCGGGAATGAGGAAGAGAACGAACGCCGCCGTGCCGAACCCGAGACTCACGCGCCGCCGGTGCCCGAGCGCGTATCGGCGATAGCGGAGGCGATGGCCCCGACGCTCGAACGGGTAGTCGGTCAGTTCGAGCGCGAGGAACCATCCCCCGAACAAGAGTCCGAGGATGGCGGCGAGGGCCGTGCCCGCGAGGGGAACGAGGCCGAGGACGAAGAGGCCGACACTCACAGCGGCGGCGAGCGCGAGGCGGACAAGGCGCTCGCCGACGTTTCCCAGGAACGCCGTGACCCGGGATCGCTCGGGGGCGACGGGGATTAGCCCGAGCGGATCGTCGACGCGACGCGAGATGGCTTCGAAAAACGGCTGACCGAGAAGGAGCGTGAGGCCCGTGAATCCGTAGACGAGGCTGAGGCCGACTGCCCAGATCAGCCCGATGGCGACGAAGATCTGGACCAGTTGGGAGAGGGCTTCCGGCCAGCTGGAGGCGAAGCTCGCCATCCACTCGGAGATCGGATCGAGGTTGATCGCGAGGATGGCAATGACCACTGCGGCCGCGAGGACTCCCGGGAACAGGCCGAGAAGCACCATGGTGCGGTCGCCGCGCCAGATCCGGAAGCCGCGTCGCAGCAGTCCCACGCCGAACCAGAAGCCTGGGCCGCGCCGGGCCGATCGCTCCTCGCGAGTCGCGGATCTCCGTTCGCGATGGGACGTCATGGTGCGATCGTAGTGTGGCCTATCCAACCTCTTCCCCCGCACGCAATGGCGTGCTCTCGCGAATCATCACCGACCCGTCAACGGTGCGTCGAAGTGAGGTCGCCTCTTCGGACCGGAGCACCATATCCACCGCCTCTGCCGCCACTTGCTCGACCGGGATGTGCACGGTGGTGAGGGCGGGAACGATATCCCGAAGCGTCGCGACATCATCGAA
>CAZTJX010000076.1:4328-6084 GCA_964613755.1 uncultured Demequinaceae bacterium
TGCGATGGCGACGTCTCCCGGAACGCGAAGCCCGGCGACCCGGAAGGCCGCCATCGCGCCGAGGGCCATCACATCGTTCACCGCGAAGATGCATTCGGGCAGCTTTCCCTCCTCCATCATCTCGACGGCGGATGTGTACCCTCCGTTACGGCTGAACTCGGCACGGAAGACCCGGTTCGCGCGGAGGGCGAACCCTGCGGATCTGAGGCCCGAGCGGAAGCCGTCAAGTCGATCGGATGATGTGCGAAGTGTGACCGGGCCCGCGAAGACCGCAAAATCGCGGTAGCCGCGGTCGCATAGTGCGAGGGCGAGGGCCTTCGACGCCTCGCGGTTTCGAACGGTGACAGTGTTGGCGTCGAGTTCGGGTTGGCTGATGAGGGCGAGCCGGCCGCCCTCGTGGATGTAGCGGTGAATCTGGCGCTGAAGCAACTCTCGGGAGTCCGCGTTTCCATTGCGGCTTCCCGCGATGATGAGGCCTCGTACCCGCTGATGACGGAAGCTCGTGACGTACCGAAGTTCCCGCGCGTGATCACGCTGGGCATCCGCGATGACCGCCATGAGACCCTCGGCCTCCGCGGCCTCAAGGACGACGCTCGCGATCGTTGAGAAGTAGGGGTCGCTGATGTCGTGGAGGATGAGGCCGAGGACGGCGGCCCGACCGCGCGCGATGGCTTGGGCGGCGGGATTGGGGACGTAGTGAAGGCGGCGGGCCACCTCCTGGACGCGAGCGGTGAGTTCTGCTCGGGGAGCCCGCGATCCACCTCCGAGCGCGCGCGAGGCCGTCGCGAGCGAGACCCCGGCGAGGCGCGCGACATCGGCGAGCGTGACTCGCTGGTCCGCGTCGTAGCCGAGGGGACTATCCCCTGTTCCCGCGTCGGGCATCCCTCGCCTCTCATCCGGATCGGCGCCTCGTGGATAGCGCTTTCCGAAGAGACTATCGTTTCCGAGCGCCCGGTGTCACGGTCGTGAGGGTTGCGTGCCCCATGGCCCGCGGGGTCAGGTGGCCGGCGCCCGTCGTGCCCCTAGGCGACCGGGGTGGCGACGACGGGTGTCATCGCGTCGAGCAACTCGTCGACAGGAATCGAGGCGACACGGATGCGGGCGTCGGCGAGGCCGTACGGCAGCCAGAGCACGCCGTCGTGGATGAGCCCGCCGCACGAGTAGACGACGTTGGGGACGTAGCCGTCCCTCTCGTCTTCGTCCGGTTCGAGCAGGGGGCCATCCAGCCGCGCGAGGACCTTCTCCGGGCGTTCCAGATCCAGCAGGCTCGCGCCGAGGCAGTAGCGGCGCATGGGTCCGACGCCGTGAGTGACGACGAGCCAGCCCCGTTCCGTCTCCATGGGGGCGCCGCAGTTGCCCGTCTTGACGATCTCCCAGAGGTGTCGGGGCGCGTGCACCGGCTTCCTGTGCCCCCACACGCGGCCGTCCTCCGACCACGCAAGTGACGAGGTCTCGCCATCCGTGCGGGTGAGGGCCTGATAGCGTCCCCCCACCTTCCGGGGGAACAACGCGATGCCCTTGTTACGGGCCGCGGACCCGGAGAGTCGGTAACTCTCGAAGGAGAGAAGGTCGGGCGAGACGAGAAGGCGCGGAGCGATGCGATTGCCGTCGAATGCCGTGTAGGTCGCCCGGTACTCCCGCGTCCCGTCCTCTTCCGTGAAGAGGGTGAAGCGCGCGTCTTCGACGCCCTTGATCTCCTCGTGGGCGACGGGCATGAGGACGCGTTGGGCAAGGTCGCTCGACGCGGGGAAGGTGA
>CAZTJX010000076.1:6094-8043 GCA_964613755.1 uncultured Demequinaceae bacterium
GGAAGCGGCCATGGTGCGGAGAGCCTCGATGTGAGGACCGGAATCGTGGCGCCGCAAGAGTTGGGCGGGAAGAGCGGCAATGGCTGCCTCCAACTCGGCCGATCCGAAGGTGTCGCTGAGGCCCTTCGCGACGGCCCCGGAGATTTCATCGTTGAGAAGGCGATGCTGCTCGAGGAGGTTGAGGAAGTGCCCGCGGGTCCAGAGTGCTTCTCCTTGGGCCGAAGGGATGAGGGGCAGGGCGCGCGGCCCGAATTCCCACGACCGGCCGGGGCCGATCTTCGCCGAGATGAAGCTGACCGAGGAGATGTGGCCCTCGCCGATGCTCCTCAGCGCCACGGCCACCCGCAGCTCGCCCGGTTCGAGGCCGCTCTGGTCGGGGTGCGGCACGGCGCTCGGGTTGCACAGGGCCGCACCCTCGATCGCGTGCTCGGCGGAAAAGGTGGCCCCGAGCAGGAGGCGTTCGTCCTCGCTCAGATCGTCCCAACGGTCGGCGTGGGGGCTCACGGCGGCGGCGTGGTCGAGCAGCACCTCCCTCAGGCTCCCCGTGCGTTGTCCGAAGGAGTCGAGGGTGCTCCGCGCGCTCTCCGCGTCCTTCTCTGCGGGCCGCTCGAAGAGGCGCGCCACGACGTCGCTCACGCGTGGGTGACCGTCGCGGGCCTCCTCGCCGGGAAGGAAGAGGCGGAGGATGACGCGGGAGGGGTCGGGGAGGAGTTCCTGGCCTGAATCGAGCATCGTGACCGTCATCGCGGCATCTCCGCCCCGATCAGGCGCCTCGCATGTTGGAAGGTCCGGAGCGCGGAGAGGGTGGACTCCGCTCCCCTGTTCTCGTTGCGGCCGTCGACCATGAGGCCGTCGAAGCCCGCGCCGGTCACGGAGTCGATCATCGGGGTCTCGCTGTCGTTGTTGCCCAGGAACCATTCCCACGCCAGGCGGAGCCCGTCAAGCCAGCGCGCCTCACCCGTCACGTCAAAGGCGCGGGCGCATGCGCCGGCGATCGCCGCGACCTCCACGGGCTGCTGGTCGTACAGGGGACCTTCCTCGCCCGGAGAGCGACCCTCGTTGCCCGTAACGGAGAGCCGGCCGTCGAGGGTCTCGTTCGCGAGGAGGAACCCAAGGAGGGTGAGCCCCCGCACGAGGACCTCGCGATCTCCCAGCACCGAGCCCCCCGCGATGAGGGCTTCGGGGATGGCGCCGTTCGAGTATCGCAACCGAGCCTCGGGCCAGGGCCATGCCTGACCGCGCCGGTCGGGCATCATCGCGGAGGCGCGGTACACGAGGCGTCGCGCGGGCGCGAGTAGGGGCTGGATCGTGAGGACCTCGGAGGCGCCGATCGCCGCGAAGGCCATCGCGTGCAGGTCGCGGGATTCCTGCTTCGCGGCGCGCTCGAACGCCTTGAGGGCCCGCTTGCGGTGGGCGGGCTGCTCCGCGTGTGTGGCCACCACCCCCAGTGCCCACAGCGCACGGCCCCACCAATCGCCCGTTGCCGGGGTATCCGTCCACTCCCCTGCCAGGTCCATGCGGTTGTGTGCCTCACCGTTGCGGGCGATCGCGGCCTCGACGAACCCCAGGTAGGTCTGCGTCATCTCCTCGACGCGCGGGCCAGGATTCGGCTCCCAGGAGGTGACGAGCAGGGCACGGGCTACGTCGTCGACGCAGTACCCGTGTTCGGCGCGGGGCGCGTCGAGCAGGGCGTGCTCGAAGAGGCCCCGGTCGTCCGTCAATCGCTCGAGGTGGGCGAACGGGGTAGCGCGATGCTTGGCACCCGAGGCCATTAGGCGGCCACCGTGGAGCGCAAGCGCAGCGCGAGGCGGCGGAAGCGAGCGCCGATGCGCGTGCGGTTTGCCACGACACACTGTTGGCGCAAGCACAACGCATCCAGAAACGCTTGCGCGATCAAATTCGCGGAATCCTGTCGCAACACGAAAGCGAACGGAAACGGCTCGGCAGCG
>CAZTJX010000077.1:0-7845 GCA_964613755.1 uncultured Demequinaceae bacterium
CTCACGCCGTGGCGGGGCCCTAGATACGACGCTGAGAGGCGCGGGTTTGTTCCCTCGGGTCGCCCGGAAGTGAAACCAGAGCCCCCAGAGACGACGACGCGCCCGCGGACCGAAGTCCACGGGCGCGCTCGGCGGTTGTCAGGAGACTGCTAGCGCCCGCCAGCCCGGCGCTTGTTGTAGACATCGAACGCCACGGCGAGGAGCAAGACCACGCCCTTGACGACCTGCTGGATGGACAGGGGCACACCCATGAGCTGCATGCCGTTCGACAACAACGACGTCGCCAGAAGCACACCGACGTCGTAGTTGTCGAACGTCACGTAGAAGTCGACGTTCGCGCTGTCGCGGATCAGGCGGTCGTACGCGATGACGGGAATGCCCTTGTCCGCCGCCGTCTGAAGCTGGCTGGCGAGCGCGGTGCCATCGATGGCCGCGATGATCAGGAGGTCTGCTCCGTTGGTGATCATCGAGTCGATCTGCTGTGCCTGGGTCGGGATGTCGTCGCCCGCGTACTGCAGGTCAACGCTGTATCCCTTGGCCTCGAGGCCGTCCTTGACCGCATTGCCGTCGGCAATCCAGCGCTCGGACGTCTCGGTCGGCATGGCGACGCCAATCAGCGAAGTCTCTGCGTCGGCCGTGGGGCCCGCAGTGGTCTCCGTGTCGCCCGCTCCACTACCGCCACAGGCGGACAGCGTCAACGCGACGACCGCAGCAGCTGCGACCGCCAGAATCTTTCTAGCCCTCATATCTCCTCCTTGAGAACCTACGAGCTCCGAAGCGGAACCGTGGTTGGTCCAGTATGTTTACGTGAACATTTTCTGTCAAACCTCTGCGGGTCACGATATGGCCACGATGCCCAATGGAACACGCGGATTGCCGGGGATGCGGGCAAGACATCCGCTCGGGGTGCCGGGAGCGCGAGCGCAACGATCCGCTCCGAGGGGCGGGAGGGAGTCCGTGCTGACGCCGGCTCGTCTCAGGCCGACGCGGCGCGCGGTCCCGTCGAGCCTCGCGTCACAAGCCACGGCTGAAACGGCGGATAGTCCGGGATGGCGTCGCCGTTGACGCGCGCGAGCAGCACCTCAACCGCCAATCGGCCTACTCCATCGAAGTCCTGATGGACGGTCGTCAGGGGGGGCATGCTGTGCTGAGACTCGGGAATGTCGTCGAAACCGACCACGCTCACGTCTCGCGGCACCGCGAGCCCCCGATCGGAAAGGGCGTGCACGACCCCGGTCGCCATCTGGTCGTTCGCGCAGAAGACGGCTGTAGCGCGCGGATCGAGGAGAGATCCAGCCCTATACCCGGAGTCCGGGCTCCAGTCTCCTTCGATGATCGGCAGGGCCTCCAGACCGCGTGTGGTCATCTGACGCACGTACTCGTCTCGACGCAGTTCGGCCTCCGTGAAGATCAGGGGACCCGAGACGTGCTGAATCGCCGTATGTCCGAGGCTCGTGAGGTGCTCAATGGCCAGCCGAACGCCCGTCTCCTGGTCTATCGAGACGTTCCATTCCTTCGACGGCCCCCCCGTGAGCAGGTACACGGCGGGGATTCCGCCGAGAAGCTCGTCGATGACCTCGCGCACGCTCCTGCGCTGCGCGACGAGCACGAGCGCGTCGATCGACCGGCTCAGGAGGAAGTCGAGCGCCTCCGCCAGGCTGTCGCGCTCGAGGGTCGCGCTCGTGACGAGGACGTGGAACCCGGCTTCGCGTGCCGCGCGTTCGACCGCATAGCGGCTGCTCATGGGGCCGAAGTTGGGCAGTTCGGGTCCCAGCATGCCGATCGCGTGGGAACGGCCCGTGACGAGGGTCCGAGCGGCGAAGTTCCGGTGGTAGCCCAGTTCCTCGATCGCGGTGAGGACTCGCTCGCGGGTCGCGGGCCGGACACCCTCGAAGCCGTTGAGGACCCGGGAGACGGTCTGGTGAGACACGCCCGCGTGAGCAGCAACCGAGACGATGCTGGGGCCCCTCGAGTTCTTCGCCATCGCTACCTCCTGGGCAACCCTAGCGCGCGAAGGGCGCCGTGCCACGCCTCATTCGCGTCCCTCTTTGGCGCACCCGCAGTTCAAGGAGCACTACCGCTGGACTAGGCGCTAGCGTACTGTTCACGTTATCATTTCGCCGAGGACGCGAGCGGTAGCCTTTCCTCGGCTTCCGGATCAGATGTACGGAGACCCGAAGGAGGGCGGCGATGGCACGGGCACCTGGGGGGTCGAGTGTCGCCGGTGCCCGCCCGGTCGACCCGTTCGTGCGCGACGAGTCCATTCGCATCATTCGCGCGGCCATGGCCGATGGCCGGGAACTTCTGTACTTCGACGACGCCGACACTTCACTCCCGCCCGAGCGCGCGACGGACGTTCGGGACCTTGAGCCCCGTCCCGATACAGCCTCCATGCGCCTCGATCCCCTCACCGGGGACTGGATCTCCGTCGCCTCGGCGCGACAGGGACGTGTGTTCCTTCCGTCCACCGATCAGGACCCGCTGGCACCGCAATCGCCGGGCAACCCCTCGGAGATCCCCGATCTCTACGACGTCGCGGTCTTCGAGAATCGGTCGCCGTCCTTCGGGCCGATCGCCGACCACGAAGCACCGCCCGTCGAAGACCTTGCCCTCGGTGCGTCCGCTGTCAGCGCTGGCAGGTGCGAGGTCGTGTGCTTCGCGCCCGAACATGACGGGGCGCTGGCCGACCTTCCCGTCTCCCGGGTCCGCACCATCGTCGAGGCCTGGGCGCATCGCACCGACGAGCTCTCTGCTCTCCCGGCCGTCCAGCAGGTCTTCCCCTTCGAGAACCGCGGTGAGGCGATTGGTGTCACGCTGCATCACCCTCACGGGCAGATCTACGCCTATCCGTACGTCACTCCGCGGACGCAGGCCCTGCAAAGGTCCGTCGAGAAGTATGGGCCGAGCCTCTTCGCCGACATCCTCGACCGCGAACGCAACGGCTCGCGCGTGCTCGCGAGCGGCGAGCACTGGACTGCCTTCGTCCCCCACGCCGCGAGGTGGCCGATCGAGATCCACATGCTTCCGCACCGCGACGTTCCCGACCTCGCGCGCACGAGCCTCGCCGAGCGCAATGAGCTCGCTGAGATCTACCTTCGGCTTCTCCGGGGGCTCGCCGTCCGGTACGCGGATCCGACGCCATACATCGCGGCGTGGCACCAGGCTCCCCTCACCGGAGGGGAAGGCATCCGCACGATGCTCCAGATCACGAGCCCGCGCCGATCCGAGGACAAACTCAAGTTCCTCGCGGGCTCCGAGTCCGCCATGGGTGCGTGGGTCGCGGACATCGTTCCCGAGGACGCCGCGGCGGCGCTACGTGACGCCATGGCGCGCTCAGATGGCGACGTGGCCCGATGACCGCCCCCTCCGAGTTCTCTCGCGAGTACGGCCGCGCCCCCGCGGGTGTGTGGTCGGCTCCGGGGCGCGTGAACCTCATCGGTGAACACACGGACTACAGCGGGGGGCTCGTCCTGCCCTTCGCCATCGCCCAGCGCACGTGGTGCGCGCTAGGCGAGCGCGACGATCGTGTGATGTCAGCCGCGAGCACGGCGTTGCCCCCGGGCAGCCCGGCCCACCTCGACTCGCTCGATTCGGACCTCTTCTCGGGGTGGTCGGCCTATGTCTTCGGCGTGGTCTGGGCGCTCGCCGAGGCCGGCGTAGACCTCGCCGGTCGCCGGGGGTTCGACATACTCGTCACAAGCACGGTGCCGATCGGGGCGGGACTCTCCTCGTCCGCGGCCCTCGAGTGCTCGGTAGCGCTGGCGCTCAACGACGTCTGGGAACTCGGACTGTCCCGCCGCCAGCTCGCCGATATCTGCCAGCGAACCGAGAACGGCGTGGTCGGGGCGCCGACCGGAATCATGGATCAGTCCGCGTCCCTCTTCGGCACAGCCGGACACGCGGTCATGCTCGATTGCACCTCGGGCGAGCACGAGCTCGTACCGCTCGCGTTCGAACAGGAGGGCCTCGCCGTGGTCGTCCTCGACACCGGCGTCCGCCACGAACACGCGACCGGAGGCTACGCCACCCGCCGCGCGGCCTGCGAGCGGGCCGCCTCTACCCTCGACGTACCGTCCCTCCGGTTTGTGTCGGAAGACGATCTTGCTCGCGCCCGCGACCTGCTCGACGACACGACCTTCCGTCGCGTTCGCCACGTCGTCACGGAGAATCGTCGGGTCGCCGACACCACGCAGGCCCTTAAGGAGGACGGGCCCCAAGGGATCGGACCCCTGCTCACGGCCTCGCACGCATCCATGCGGGACGACTTCGAGATCTCCGTCCCCGAGATCGATCTCGCCGTGGAGACGGCGATCGCGAGCGGAGCGCTCGGCGCGCGCCTCACGGGCGGCGGATTCGGTGGGGCTGCGATTGCGCTCACGCCCGTCGACCTCGTCGAGACCCTGACCACCGCCGTCACGGAGGCCTTCGCCGCCGCGGGATTCGGCGCACCACACGTCTTCACTGTGGAACCATCGGAGGGTGCCCGGCGTGACGAGTAGCGCCACCGGCGCGTGGCTCGTGACGGGCGGCGCCGGATACATCGGCGCACACCTGGTGCGGGAACTCTCGGCCCAGGGGATCACGCCCGTCGCGTACGACGACCTCTCCACCAGAATGGAGGAGTTCCTTCCCCCTGGGGTCGCGTTCGTTCGCGCCGACGTCCTCGACACCGCACGGCTTGCCGACGCGCTTCTCGAGCATGAGGTCCGCGGCGTCATTCACTGCGCGGGGTTCAAGTACGCGGGCGAGTCGGTCAAGCGCCCCCTTCACACCTACCGCCAGAACGTCACGGGAACCGAGAGCCTGCTGGAGGCGATGGCGTCCGCGAACGTCCCCTCGCTCGTCTTCTCGTCGTCTGCGGGCGTCTACGGGACCCCCGAGGGCGAGGTGGTGACCGAGGCGACGCCCACCGCTCCGGAGTCGCCCTACGGCGAGTCGAAGCTCGTTGCCGAGTGGCTCATCCGCGCCCAGGTGCGTGCGACCCGCGATACCGATCGCCCCCTCGCCGCCACGAGCCTGAGGTACTTCAATGTGGTCGGCTCCGTTGGCACCGACGTCTACGACGTCTCGCCGCACAACCTGTTCCCCAAGGTCTTCGCGACCCTGCTACGCGGCGAGGCGCCCATCATCAACGGCGGCGATTACGAGACGCCGGACGGGACCTGCGTGCGCGACTATGTGCACGTGGGCGACCTCGCCCGCGCACACGTCGCCGCCGCGCGCGCCCTCTCGGACGGGACGCCGCTCGAGGACATCTACAACCTCGGCTCCGGCTCGGGGACGTCGGTCCGTCAGATCGTGGACGCGGTCGCCGAGGCCACCGGCATCGATCGCGAGCCGATCGTGGGTCCCCGACGCCCGGGCGACCCGGCCCGGATCGTGGCCGACGGGACGCTCGCCGCGCGGGACCTGGGCTGGGCGAATACTTCCGACGTGCGGGACATGGTGGCGACGGCATGGGCGGCGCAGCCGGGGCACTAGCCGCGCGTATTCCCGGGGGGATGGCTAGCCTGGTGGCAACGGAAGGACTCGTCATGCGTCTCGTTCGTCTCGCACCCCTCGCGGCCCTTGCGACCCTAGTTCTTGCTGGCTGCTGGCCCTTCGATGACGATGCGGCCGAACCGAGCCCGACTCCAAGCGCCTCAGCGACTCCCGTCGTCAGCTACACCGTTACACCCAGTCCGCCAGTTTCACCCAGCCCGTCGGCTCCGGCCCTCAACCCCCACCCCGCGCTCTCCGCGATCCACATCACGACGCGCGGCCTCGGACCGTTGACGGTGGGGATGGCGATCGCCGGAAACCCCGGCGAGGCGATGGTGACGTGGAACCCGACCGCGTGCGACCCCATCACGGGCGCCGTGCCGCTCGGTCGTTTCGAGGCGGCCTACCCACCGATCCCCTCGGGTGCCGCCCCGTTCTTCGTCGATGGTCACATTGGCGGCGTCCTCATGCGCATCGACATCGTCGATCCCACGCTGACGACCCCGGAGGGTATCCACGTGGAGAGCCTGCTCGCGGACCTCATGGCGACGTATCCCGGCCTCGTGACGGGCACACCCGGCTACGCGACCAACGTGTTCTGGATTCACGACGCCCACGGTTCGGTCGTTTTCGAGACGGCAAGCGAGCTCATGGACGGGACGCCGGTCCCCGAGTTTGTCCAGTTCATCCGTGTACTCGCCCCGTCGGTGAACCCCGACTGGACCGTCTACGGCTCGGGCAACATCGCAGACGCGTGCTTCTAGGCGCTCGCCCTTCGTGACACACTCGGCGCGTGATGCCTAGGATCCGTGGCGCAGCAATCTCGGCCCTTGTCGCTGTGGGCATGACTTGCCTCAACGGTTGCGGATCCGACACTGTCGGGACGGCCGAATCTACGGAGGCGAACGAATCCCCCGGGCCAACCACATCGGCGACACCCACCTACCTGGATGCCAGCCCACACGCGCTCAACCCCGCCCCAGCCCCGGGAACCCCGTTCCAGATCCAGCTTGACGGCGGGGTGCCCGACGACCCCGGTGCCGCCATCGTCATCGTCGACAACGAGGTCTCGGCCGACGCCGTGGCGACGCTCCGCGCGCGCGGCGCGTACGTCGTCTGCTACCTCTCCGTCGGGACGGCGGAGGAGTTCCGCCCGGACGTCGGCGACTTCCCCGAGTCTGTGCTCGGCGAGCCCCTTCCCGACTGGCCCGACGAGCGCTACGTCGACCTCCGCGCGCTCGACGTCCTGAGGCCTATCTGGGCGGCGCGTCTGGACGCGTGTGCCGCGAAGGGCTTCGACGCGATCGACCCCGACAACATCGACGCGTACGAGAACGTGTCCGGCTTCCCCTTGACGGAGGATGACGCGGCGGCGGCCTTCGCATGGCTCGCGGGGGAGGCGCACGCGCGGGGGATGGGGATCGGGCAGAAGAACGCGTCGGACCTGACGCCGCGGCTCGTGGGGCTCGCCGACTTTGCCGTGACCGAGGAGTGCCTGGAGCAGGGGTGGTGCGAGGAGGTGGGCACGTATGTGGACGCGGGGAAGCCGGTGCTCGCGATCGAGTACCGGGAGCAGGGGGCGACGCTGGGGCGGTGGTGTGGGGAGGCGGAGGACGCTGGCCTGAGCCTGCTGGTGACGACGCTCGAGCTTCCGGGCGCCGGGCAGCGGTGCGACGCGGCCTAGACTTGCCTCCGGGGCCTCTAGCTCAGTTGGTAGAGCAACGGACTTTTAATCCGTGGGTCGTGGGTTCGAGCCCCACGGGGCCCACCACATCTGTGAGACGGAGCGAGCGCCGCACTCTCGATTCCCGTCCACGCCACCGGGTACGGCACCCTCGCCGAGGCCGCAGGCCGCAAGGTGTTCTGCCGAAGTACTACGTGCGCTTGGTGGTCACGACCTTTGCCGCCTGCTTCTTTCCCAACGCGTAGGCTCCAACGCCGGCTGCCGCGCACAGCGCCGCGACTCCCGTGCCGATCGCCCACGGCAAAGCCGAGTCTCCGTCAGGAGCCTCCTCTGCCTTGGCGGCGGGAGTGAGGCTGGGGCTCGGGCTCGGGACTCCCGGTTCTGGGTCAGGATCCGACGGCGTCGTGCTGGGCTCTGCGGGAGGAACTCTTGGCCCCGGATCCACAATCGTGTCCTCCGGCCCGGCCGGTTCTTCAGATCCCTCGCATCGCATGTAGGGAGCGCGGTCGTACTCCCGGTTCCCCTCGTCGGAAGAGACAAGCCACCAAATCGCCTTGGCGTCACTTCCCTGCTGAAGCTCGGCGGCTCCGGTCGCCTGGGTGATCTCGTATCCCGGGCACGCGATCTCAAGCCGGATGTTGCCGTCGTATTCGCGGACGTTGTCGTAGATGGGGGCGTAG
>CAZTJX010000078.1:0-7724 GCA_964613755.1 uncultured Demequinaceae bacterium
ATGGGCATTGAGGAAAGCGCGCCGGGGTTCCTCCTCGGAACGATCGAGAATGTGGCGGGCTGGGCTCGTGGTGCCTCGATATATCCCGTCACCTTCGGCCTCGCCTGTTGCTCCATCGAGATGATGTCGGCGGGTGGGCCGCGCTATGACATCGCCCGCATGGGATCCGAGGTGTTCCGGGGGTCGCCGCGCCAGGCCGATCTCATGATCGTCGCGGGCCGCGTGAGCCAGAAGATGGCGCCCATCATGCGCAACGTCTACGACCAGATGGCAGAACCGAAGTGGGTCATCGCCATGGGCGTCTGCGCATCGTCCGGCGGGATGTTCAACAACTACGCGATTCTCCAGGGGGCCGACCATGTTCTCCCGGTCGACATCTATCTGCCGGGATGCCCTCCGCGCCCGGAGATGCTCCTCAACGCGCTCATGATGATCAAGAAGCACGCGCGCGAGACTCCGCTCGGCGCGAACCGTCGCCGTATTGCCAAGGCCGCGGAGCAGGCGGCGCTCGAGGCGACTCCGACGTCGGGCATGAAGGGGCTCCTCCGATGAGCGGCGACGAGATGACATCGGCCGTCGCGCCCGATGGCCGGACGCCCATGACGTTGCTCTCCGTTGGCGGCGGCATGTTCTCCGGCTCAGGGGACACGTCCGGCTATGGAGGGCTTGAGCAGACGTTCGCCATGCCGGGGCCTTCGGAGCGTCCCTACGGTGAGTGGTTTGACGGATCCGTCGACGTTCTTCGTGAGCTCCTGGGAGCGAACGCCGATGCAGCGATCGAGGCCGTCGTCGTCGACCGCGGGGAACTGACCCTTGTCATCAGCCGCGAACACCTTGTGGAGGTGTGCCAGCACCTTCGGGACGACCAGGATCTACGCTTCGAGCTCAGCCTCGGGGTCAGCGGGGTCCATTACCCGGCCGACCGGGGGCGCGAACTCCACGCGGTCTACCACCTGCGTTCCATCACGCACCATCGACGCCTGCGCCTGGAGGTCGCGGTCGCCGACGCCGATCCCCACATCCCGAGTACGACGTCGGTGTACCCCGCGAACAACTGGCATGAGCGCGAGACCTACGACTTCTTCGGCATCATCTTTGACGGACACCCCTCGCTTGCCAGGATCGCGATGCCCGATGACTGGGTGGGTCACCCCCAACGCAAGGACTATCCACTCGGCGGGATCCCCGTCGAGTACAAGGGCGCGACGATACCGCCACCCGATGACCGGAGGCAGTACTAATGGCCACGCGCGCCACGGGCGCAATCCACGAGGACGACACGGTTCCCGAGTTCACGGCCTCGGGCGGTGACTGGTCGGAGATCGTTGACGAGGCCGCGCGCCTGAGCGGCCAGCGGATCGTCGTGAACATGGGCCCGCAGCACCCGTCGACACACGGCGTCCTGAGGATCATGCTCGAGATCGAGGGCGAGACCATCACCGAGGCCCGCGCCGGCGTCGGCTACCTCCACACGGGCATCGAGAAGAACATGGAATGGAGGACGTGGACCCAGGGTTCCGCGTTCTGCACCCGTATGGACTACGTCGCGTCCATGTTCCAGGAGGCCGCCTTCTGCCTCGCGACGGAGAAGCTCCTCGGGATCACGGACGATATCCCCGAGCGTGCCAACGTGCTCCGCGTGCTCATGATGGAGCTCAACCGTATCTCTTCACACCTGGTGGCGATCGGAACGGGCGGAAACGAGCTCGGCGCGACGACGATCATGACGACCTCCTTCCTTGCCCGCGAGGAGGTGCTACGCGTCATCGAGGCCGTGACGGGCCTCAGGATGAACAACGCCTACATTCGCCCAGGCGGCGTGGCACAGGACGCTCCCGAGAACATCGTCGAGATGCTCGCCGTTCTCGATCGCAAGCTGACGCCCAAGATGAGCGAACTCGCGGACCTTCAGCTCAAGAACCCGATCTTCCTGGCGAGGAGCGTCGGCATCGCTCACCTTGACCTCTCGGGATGCATGGCCCTGGGGATCACGGGTCCGATTCTCCGCTCCGCCGGCTTGCCGTACGACGTGCGCAAGACGGATCCGTACTGCGGCTACGAGACGTACGACTTCCAGGTTCCCGTGTCCGAGGCGGCGGACGCGTACACCCGCACGGTTCTTCGCATGGAGGAGATCTACGAGTCGATGAAGATCGTACGCCAGTGCGCCGAGCGGCTCGCCACGAGCCCTGGCCCGGTGATGGTGGCCGATAAGAAGATCGCCTGGCCGGCCCAACTCGCGCTCGGCGCGGATGGGCAGGGCAACTCCCTCGAGCACATCAAGGAGATCATGGGTACCTCAATGGAGGCGCTCATTCACCACTTCAAACTTGTCACCGAAGGATTCAAGGTTCCCGCGGGCCAGGTGTGGCAGACGGTAGAGCACCCACGTGGCGAGCTGGGCGTGCACCTCGTCTCGGGCGGAGGCACCAAGCCGTGGCGCGCACACTTCCGCGATCCCTCATTCAATAACCTGCAGGCGCTTTCGATCCTCTGCGAGGGCGGTCAGATGGCCGACGTCGTCGTTGCCGTCGCCTCGATCGACCCGGTCTTGGGAGGTGTCGACCGATGACGTACACCGACGAGCAGGTGGCACGCCTGGGTAAGGATGCAGAGGCGATCATTGCCCGGTATCCCCAGCGGCGCTCGGCGCTCCTTCCGCTCCTCCACCTTGTGCAGTCGGAGGACGGATTCGTCTCTCCCGATGGCATGGCCTTCTGCGCGGCTCAACTCGACGTTTCGACCGCCGAGGTCAGCGCCGTCGCGACGTTCTACTCCCAGTTCAAGCGCCGCCCCACGGGTGAGTTCCAAGTGGGAGTCTGCACGAACACCCTGTGCGCCCTCATGGGTGGCGACGAACTGTGGAAAGCACTCACCGAGCACCTCGGTATCGGAAACGACGAGACGACGGGCGACGGAAAGGTCACGCTTGAGCGGATCGAGTGCAACGCGGCCTGCGACTACGCGCCCGTGATGATGGTCAACTGGGAGTTCTTCGACAACCAGACTCCCGAGACCGCGAAGGCCGTCGTCGATGACCTTCTCGCAGGCAAGGATGTCGCGCCGACACGTGGCGCCGCGAAGGTCTGCAGCTTCAAGGAGGTCTCGCGCGTGCTAGCCGGATTCGAGGACGGGCGCGCGGGTGAGGGTGTCGGTGCCGGACCAGCGACGCTCGCGGGCCTCGAGGCCTCGGCAGACGCCACGACGGAAGGGGGCACAGAGTGACCGCCCTCGATCCCGTCCTGAGCCGCACCTGGGCGACGCCGAAGTCGTGGACCCTCTCCGCCTATGAGGCGTCGGGAGGATACGGGGCACTCAAGAAGGCGATGGCGACGAAGCCGGCGGACATCGTCAAGGCCGTCAAGGACTCCGGCCTGCGCGGTCGTGGCGGCGCGGGATTCCCCGCGGGCATGAAGTGGGGCTTCCTTCCCGAGCCGGACGGCGGGCCACGTTACCTCGTGGTCAACGCCGACGAATCCGAGCCCGGAACGTGCAAGGACATCCCCCTCATGATGGCCTCACCGCACCTGCTCATCGAAGGCGCCATCATTACGGCATTCGCCGTCAACTCCGATCACGCCTTCATCTACCTTCGCGGCGAGGTCGTCCACGTGTACCGGCGTCTGTTGGCCGCCGTCGCAGAGGCGAGGAAGGCCGGATACCTCGGCGCGAACATTCTGGGCAGCGGTTTCGATCTAGAAATCACCGTTCACGCCGGGGCAGGCGCCTACATCTGCGGCGAGGAGTCCGCGCTGCTTGACTCGCTTGAGGGTCGACGCGGCCAGCCACGGCTCAAGCCGCCGTTCCCCGCGGTCAAGGGTCTCTACGCACGGCCGACGACCATCAACAACGTCGAGACCATCGCCTCCATCCCCGGCATCATCGATCGCGGCGCCCGTTGGTTCGCCAGCCTGGGCACAGAGCGTTCCAAAGGACACGTGCTCTACTCCCTCTCGGGACACGTCGAGCGACCCGGGCAGTACGAGGGGCCGCTTGGTATGACGCTCCGCGAGCTTCTCGCGCTCGCGGGTGGCGTCAGGAAGGGGCACCATCTCAAGTTCTGGACGCCGGGAGGCTCGTCCACGCAGATCCTCACCGACAAGCATCTTGACGTGCCTCTCGACTACGAATCGGTGGAGGCCGCGGGGTCCGCGCTCGGTACGCGCGCGCTCCAGATCTTCGACGAGACCACCTGCGTCGTGAGGGCCGTAGCGCGATGGATCGAGTTTTACCGGCACGAATCGTGCGGCAAGTGCACGCCGTGCCGCGAGGGCACCTTCTGGCTCAGCCAAATCTACGAGCGACTCGAGGGTGGCGAGGGGACAGAGGCGGACATCGAGCAGCTCCTCGAAACGTCCCGTTCGATCCTCGGGCGTAGTTTCTGTGCGCTGGGCGACAGCGCGACGATGACCATCAGTTCCTCGATCGCGCTGTTCCGCAACGAGTACATCGCGCATGTGACGGGCCACGGTTGCCCGATGGATCCCACGGCGACGGCGCTCTTCGCCGTTCCGGCGGAGAAGGGAGCGAAGGCGTGACGCCCACGGCAGGTGCCACGAGCGACCCGGACCTCGTTCCCACCGTCTCCGCGACCATCGACGGTGTCGAGGTGAACGTCCCCGCAGGGACGCTGATCATTCGAGCCGCGGAACAGATCGGCATCGAGATTCCGCGGTTCTGCGACCACCCCGCCCTCGAGCCCGCGGGGGCGTGCCGCCAGTGCCTCGTCGAGGTTGCGACGCCGGACCGCGAGGGCAAGCTTCGCGCGATGCCCAAACCCCAGACGTCGTGCTCGGTCGAACTCACGGCAGGGATGGTCGTCAAGACGCACGAAACCTCCGAGGTAGCCGAGCGAGCGCAGGAGGGCGTGATGGAGCTCCTGCTCATCAACCACCCCCTCGACTGCCCCGTGTGCGACAAGGGAGGCGAATGCCCCCTCCAGAACCAGGCGATGAGCCACGGGGGAGCAGAGAGTCACTTCGTCGACGTGAAGCGGACCTACGAGAAGCCCCTCGCCCTGACGTCGGAGATTCTGCTCGATCGCGAGCGGTGCATCCTGTGTCAACGCTGTACTCGCTTTAGCGAGCAGATTCCCGGGGATCCCTTCATCGAGCTCCAGGAGCGCGGAGCCCGGTCTCAGATTGGGCTCCTCGACGTCGACGTGCTGGACTTCGAGGGTTTCGCTCCCACGGGCCTGGGCACCGAGGACGAGTCTGGTCGTCCGTTCTCCTCGTACTTCGCGGGCAACACCATCCAGATTTGTCCCGTCGGCGCGCTCACCTCCGCCGCCTATCGCTTCCGGTCGCGGCCGTTCGACCTGATCTCATCACCCTCGATCGCCGAGCATGATTCGTCGTGCAGTGCGATCCGGATCGACCATCGTCGCGGCGAGGTCGTGCGCCGCCTCGCGATCAACGACCCGGCCGTCAACGAGGACTGGATCACGGACAAAGACCGCTTCGCATTCACGTGGCAGAAGCTCGACGACCGGCTGACGAATCCTCTTGTCCGCGATGAGGAGGGTGTACTGGTCGAGGCGAGTTGGCCGGACGCGCTCGAACGCGCCGCGGCAGGGCTTGCCAAGGTTGTTACGGCGACGAAGCCCAAGGGTGTTGGTGTCCTCCCCGGCGGACGGGTGACGTTCGAGGACGCGTACGCCTACGCGAAGTTCGCCCGCGCGGTCCTGGGCACGAATGACGTCGATGCGCGCTGGCGCGCGACGAGTGATGAGGAGCACGACTTCCTCGCGTCGAGCGTCGCGCGGACGGGGGTCGGCGTGACGTTCGCCAACCTTGAGCGTGCCCCGGCGGTCCTCTTGGTGGGGTTTGAACCCGAGGACGAGGGAGGCGTCGTCTTCTTGCGGCTCCGCAAGTCGCGCGGTACGCAGGCGGTGTTCACCGTCGCGCCCTTCCTGTCGCCCGGAGCCGCCAAGCTCAATGCGACTCTCCTTCCGACCGTTCCGGGCACCGAGGGAAGCACCCTCGCATCCCTGCCTCAGGACGTCGTGACCGCGCTCAAGGGTGCGGGTGCCGTCATCATCCTCGGCGAGCGAGTCGCCTCCGCCCCCGGTGGTTTCTCCCAGGCACTGGATCTTTCTGAGGCGACGGGGGCACGGATCGCGTGGATCCCACGCCGCGCGGGTGAGCGCGGGGCCGTTGAGGCGGGAGCCCTTCCCGGCATTCTTCCGGGCGGGGCATCGACCAATTCCGCGTCGTCGCGGGCCGCTCTTGCGCGCGCATGGGGCCTTGAGAATCTGCCGAGCGCCCGAGGTCGCGGCGTGACCGAGATCCTCGATTCCGCGACCGCCGGTCGTATAGGGGCGCTCGTCCTTGGCGGCGTCTCTCTCGACGACATGCCGCCGAGCACGGAATCCGCCATCAAGAAGGCGGCCTTCGTGGTGAGCCTCGAGGTGCGACGGAGCGGCGTGACGGATCTTGCCGACGTGGTTTTCCCCGTCGCACCCCCGTCGGAGAAGGCAGGGACCTTCGTCAACTGGGAGGGGCGTCTCCGGGAGTTCGAGGCGGCCTTCGATACCGGAGCGGTGAGCGACCATCATGTGCTCGACATGCTCGCCCGCGCAATGGGTACGAGCCTTGGGACCTCGACCGTTGACGCGGTGCGGACAGAACTTGCCGCGATCGCGGTCGATGACGCGGCGGGGGTCTCGCGCCCCTCTGTCACGCCGCCGACCGCAACGCCGCGTCGGGCGGCGGGCGGTGCCGTGCTCGCCTCGTGGCACCTGCTCGTCGACGCAGGAGTCCTTCAGGACGGGGAGCCCCACCTTGCCGGCACCGCGAGGGTCCCCGTAGCACGCATGAGCCCAGCGACCGCAGCAGGCCTAGGATCCGGTGGAGTCGTCCGGGTTTCGGGCTCCGGACGAAGGTCGATTACGCTTCCGGTGGTGGAGATCGAGGGAATGGTCGATGGAGTGGTGTGGCTACCGACGAACTCTCCAGGGGCCAACATTGCGCGCACGCTCGGGGTCTGGCCCGGCACGATCGTTGCCATGAAGGGAGTCGACGGATGATGTCTCTCGGCACGGCCCTTCTCGGTACGACGTTCTCGACCTCGACGCTTTTCGCGGCCGACCCCGCCTCCGATGGCGCGGCCGCCACGGTGATTCCCGTCGAGGACACCCTTGCGGGGGACAGCATCTGGGTCGTGCTGATCAAGGCCGTTGCCATATTGGTCTTCCTGCTCCTCAACGTCCTCTTCGCCGTGTGGTTTGAGCGACGCGTCATCGCGCGCTTCCAGGAGCGGCGCGGACCGAACATGCATGGGCCGTTTGGCCTCATGCAATCCATGGGCGACGCGCTCAAGCTGCTGTTCAAGGAGGATGTCGTCGTCCGCGCGGCGGACAAGGTGTTGTACATCCTCGCCCCGATGATTTCCGTGGGGGCGGCCTTCCTGACGTTCGCCGTCATCCCGATGGGCCCCGCCGTCCGCATTCCCTTCACGAATGATGTGACCCCGCTTCAGCTGACGGACTTCCCCGTCGCGATGCTGTACATCCTCGGGTGCGCGGCCCTCGGCGTGTACGGAATCGTGCTCGGCGGCTGGGCCTCGGGTTCCACGTACCCGCTCATGGGAGCGGTTCGCTCCACGGCGCAAGTGATCTCGTACGAACTCGCGATGGGTCTCTCGCTCGTCACGGTCTTCATGATGGCGCACTCGATGACGATGAGTGAGATCGTCGTGTCGCAGGAGAAGCGCTGGTGGATCGT
>CAZTJX010000079.1:0-7706 GCA_964613755.1 uncultured Demequinaceae bacterium
AGTCGCGACCACCCGCCGCCAGTAGTCCACGATATTGGTGATGTCCAGGTGCAGAGCGAATTCGAGACCGAACCCGACTCGCGATTCGTGGCGTTCTACCCCGACGGTACGGAGGCGATCATTCCGTCGGAGGAGCAAGGCGACTGCTACATGATCGGCAAGGGTGCGGGCGATACCTTCGTCGCGTACTGCTATGCGTCCACGGGCGACACCACGCTCGACGTTTGGGAGTTCCCCGTCGACGGTTCCGAGCCAAGAGACGTCATCACAGCCGCGCAGCTCGAGGCGTTCCGCGTCGAGCTCGGTGTCGCAAGCCCCGAGGACTACTTCGTAACGGGCTACTGCGCCAACAGCGATCTGCGCATCGTCGAGGTGACATGGAGCGAGAGCCGCCTCGGTGTGTTCCGAGACGGAAGCCTCGAGGTCGTGTCGCAGCCTCCCTACGCCTTCCGCCACTGCCTCGCGACCTCCGGAACCTCCGCGCTCGTGAGTGGAGACGGATTCCTGTGGATGTCCGACTTCGACACGGGTGACGCGATCGAGATGCTGCCCGGTTCGGCACCCGACGCCGCAGAGCATGTGGTCGGCACGGAAGGTTACCGGGCGCTCCTGTATCCGTAGGCAGGTCGCCCAGCAGGCCGTAGCCTGGCGCCATGGAGTTCCGCCCTTTCCGCGTCAACCTGACGACGCGGTTCCGTGGCGTGACCGAGCGCTCCGGGGTATTGATCAGGGGCCGCTCTGCGGATGGCGTCGACGCATGGGGCGAGTACTCGCCCTTCCCCGACTACGACGCCGAGCGGTCCTCGCGGTGGTGGGCGGCGGCCATGGAGGCAGCACGAGGTGACTGGCCGGCGCCCGTACGCACCGAGGTCGCGGTCAATAGCATCGTCCCCGAGGTAGGGCCAGCCGAGGCCGAGCGCCTCGCGGTCGCTGGCGGATGTGTCGTGGCGAAGGTCAAGGTGGGAGGGCGAGGCTCGAGCCCCGCCGAAGACCGGACGCGGGTCGAGGCCACGGCGGCCGCAGTCAGAGCCCTCGGGGGTGACCGAGCGAGGGTTCGCGTCGACGTGAACGGCGCGTGGGGCGTCGACGAGGCGATCCGTGCGATTGCCGAACTAGAACTCGGAGCACGCGCGGGAGGCGTGGACGGGCTCGAATACGTCGAACAGCCGTGTGCCTCGATCGAGGAACTCGCACAGGTTCGTCGCCGCGTCTCCGTGCCGATTGCGGCAGACGAGTCGGTGCGTGTTCCGACTGACCCTCTCGCGGTCGTGAGGATGGGAGCCGCCGACGTCCTGGTGGTCAAGGTGGCTCCGCTCGGCGGCGTGCGCGCGTGTCTTGATTTGGCGAGTGACGCTGGCCTCCCGGTCGTCGTATCGAGCGCGATGGAGACGTCGGTCGGGCTCGCGGCGGGGCTCGCGCTCGCGCTCGCCCTACCCGAGCTTCCCCACGCCTGCGGGCTGGGGACGGGGGTCCTCCTCGCGGAAGACGTCGTCTCACGCCCCCTCGTTCCGCACGGGGGGACGCTCGCGCCCGTTTCCCTGGAGGTGATCGCTCGATGACGACGCCAGCGATGGCCTTCTCCCGTGCCCTCATCGCGAACCTCGCGGCCAACGACATCCGCGATATTATCTTGTGCCCAGGTTCGCGCTCTGGTCCGCTCGCGCACGCACTCGCCGAGGCGGCCAAGGTCCCGGACGCTCCGGTAATCCGCCTTCACGTGCGTGTCGATGAACGTTCCGCAGGATTCGTGGCGCTCGGGCTCGCGATCGCGCAGGGCGCGGCGGCGGTCGTGACGACGTCGGGGACTGCGGTCGGCAACCTTCTTCCCGCGATGATGGAGGCGCATCACTCGGGAGTCCGCCTCTTCGCGATCACCGCGGATCGTCCCTTCTACCTCCGCGCGACGGGTGCCAACCAGACGACGGATCAGCGTCGCATCTTCGGACCATTCGTCCGGCTCAGCAGCGACATTGCCCCACCGGGACCAGGTCGCGATCTCGACGCGGAGGCTGGCGCCGTGGTGACGGAGGCCGTCGCCCGCTCGGTGGGGGCCGCTCCATCGATTCCCGGCATGGGACCGGGGCCAGTGCACCTCAACGTTCAGTTCGCGGAACCTCTCGGACCGGCCCCTGGGTCGTGGCCGACGGCCATCCCCCCGGAACTCACGTTCGAGCCGGAGGCATCAGCGCCCCCGCTTCCCACGGTCGCGCGGGGGGTTGTCATCGCCGGAGACCGTGCGGGGCCCGCGGCCGCCACGATCGCCTCGTCGCGAGGATGGCCCCTGCTCGCCGAGCCGACCTCCGGTGCGCGGATCGGTCCGACGGTGGTACCCCGCTATGCGGAGCTTCTCGGAACGGACGAGGGACAAGCGCTAGCGGCGGATACGGAGTTCGTCCTGCTCGTCGGCCGCGCGACCCTCTCGCGTGGCGTTCGCTCCCTCGTCGACGGCGCCGCGACCCTGTGGGTCGCCCGCCACGGCGCGCCGTGGCGAGAGGCGCCCGTCAGGGCCGAGGTGGTCGTCCAGGACGTCCCCTTCGATTGGATTCGATCCCAGGCCTCTCCGGCGGAGGATCAAAGGTGGCTCGAACGTTGGCTCACCTCCCCGTCCGATCCCGTCGCCAACTCCTGGGGTATTGAGGCGGTAGCAGCGATCGTCCTGGAATCGGCTGGCGACCACCCGCTCGTGGTGGGCTCGAGCCGCTCGATCCGGGCGGTCGATACGGTATTGCCGGCGGCAGGTCCTCGTGGAGCCGGGACGATCGTTGCCTCCAGGGGGCTCTCGGGGATCGACGGCACCCTCTCGGTGGCATCCGGGCTTGCCCTCGGGCTCGATGTGCCCGTGGTCGCGCTCGTCGGAGACCTGGCCTTTCTCCACGATGCAGGAGGGCTTCTTGTGGGACCCCTCGAACGCCGTCCGCAGATGCGCGTCGTGATCGCGAGCGACAACGGCGGCGCCATCTTTTCCATGCTGGAGCACGCAGGCGCGGATCCCGATGCCTTCACGCGAGTCTTCACAACGCCGCATGGAGTGGACCTCGGAGCCATCGCCCACGCCTATGGTGCGAGCCATATTCGGGTCCGGGACGCCGAGGACTTGCGGGGTGTCCTTGCTCGCCCCATCGTTGGCACCGAGGTTGTCGAGGCGATGCTCGCCTAGGCGACCTCGCGGCGTGTTCCCGACCCGACGAGCCTCCGGTTAGCCTGGGGCGAGTACGCACCGACGACGGGAGAAGTGTCGTGGCGCAGATTCGGAGTTCGCGGTGGTGGGGTGGCCTCACGACCATGCTCGCGATCGCCTTCGTGGTGGGTGTCGCGCTGCTCATGGACTGGAACCTTGGAGGTTTGCGCGGCGGGAGCACGTCGCCCGAGGAAAGCCCCACCGCGAGCGTGCCTTCGCCCACGGTTGCGGCAGGGCCTGTTTCGGCGCCCGATGAGGCGATTCCCCTGACCACGACCATCCTCCACTCGGTCGAGCCCGGGTGGATCCTTACGACCTACGATTCGAGTTCCGGGCGCTACCTCTCTGCGAGCGAACGGGCACCCCGGCCCAGCCTCACACCCGAGGTTTCGTCCGCCGGTTCGGAGGAACGGTTCTGGGACCACGAGGGTACCCGTCGTGTGTACGTCGTTGACCGGACGGGCACCGTGTACGAGGGGGCAGATCTCGGAGCCTCGTCGGGCCTGGAGCTCAGGCTGTGGCTTCCCGGAAATCGCGCCGCGATCGTCGCACGGCCCGAGCATCCCGGGTCGAACCGAGTGGTGTTGTTCGCCTTTGACATCGTCACGGGGGCACTTTCTGCCCCCTTCGACGGGCCTGCGGCGGCGCCCCGCTTCACGGGAAGCGTCGCATCGCCTAGCGCAAGCCCCAGCGCGACTCCGACCCCAGTCGCCGAGGCTTCGCCCATCTGGACCGGAGGCGAGGTCCGCCTCTCTGCGAGCGGCGATGCGATTCTCGTCGCGGACGGCGAGGGGACGCGCCAGTGGATTCGCCTCTCCTTTGGCGGGCGCGCCCTTGCGCAGGTGATTCCTCCCGTGGTCGCGATGTCCTTCGTCGAGAATCCCACGGGAGCCTCGTATGCCGCGGGAGAGCGCGTGGAGACCACGAGCCAGCGTTGGGTAGAGGAGGATCTCGAGTGGATCGACGTCATCGAAGTGTCGTGGAACACGATCATCTACTCGGCGACGCCCGAGGGTGACCCCGAATCCGATCGCATGGATGTCGGTGCGCCTCCGGAGGATGCGCGGTGCCGTCCGCTCAGTTGGGCACCGGAGCGACAGCTCCTCGACGCGTGCGTGCGTGCCGATAGCACGACGGTCCTCTACACCGTTTCCCCGCGGACCAACACGTTTGTCAAGGCAGCGGTCTTCCCGACGACAGCGAGCGACCCGTTCTTCTCGGTGAAGCCGGACGCGACGCGCGTCGCCGTCGGCAGGACCGTGTACTCGATCGTCGGCGAGGTCGCGTGGGAGCTCGAGCCGTCCGACCCAACACCCACGGGAATCACGTGGTCGGGAGGTCTGTTCGTCGCCTGGGGCGATCGCGCGGCCGTTTCCCATCCGGGATATGGTGCCCCCGAAATTCGGGTGCACGATGCCTTCGACGGAGAGTCGGTCTACCGGTTGATCTCGCGCCAGGGGGAGGCAGGGTTCGGTCCCGTCCTACCGTCGCACTAGGTCGCGTCAGGTCTGAGCGCCATTCGGAGGGGTTCGAGTTTGGCCTCGGACTCGGCCCACTCGGCGTCGGGATTGGAGGCCGCGACGATGCCGCACCCCGCGAACAGCCGTAATCGCGACGGATCCTCGGCGGAGATCTCGGCCGCCCGGAGGGCGATGCACCACTCGCCGTCTCCCCCCGCGTCTATCCATCCCACGGGCCCGGCGTAGCGACCACGGTCGAGTCCCTCGAGGCTCTCGATGAGGGCTGCCGCGTGATCGGTGGGTGTTCCGCAGACCGCCGCCGAAGGGTGGAGGGCCTCCACAAGGCCGAGGCTCGTCGTGCCGTCGCTCAGCACGCCCGTCACGTCGGAGGAGAGGTGCATGACGTTGGGGAGGTGGATGACGGAAGGGGCCTCGGGGACGTTAATGGAACTGCAGTGCCGCTCCAGGACGTCCGTGACCGAGGTGACCGCGTATTCGTGCTCCTCGCGATCCTTGGACGAACGGGCCAGCGCGGCCGCGTGCGCGAGGTCTGCGGTCTCGTCGCCCGTGGGGCGAATCGTACCGGCAAGAACGCGCGAGGTCACGAGTCCCCGATCGACACGAGCCAGCAGTTCGGGGGTCGCGCCGACCAGGCCATCGATGTGAAAGGTCCAGCACGTGGGGTAGTCGCGAGTGAGTGACGCAAGGAGCGCGCGCACGTCGACAGGGGCGTCCGCGCGAGCGTCAACGGCGCGTGCGAGAACGACCTTATCGACGACGGCCGCGTTGATCTGAGCGATCGCCGAGGCGACCGCCGTGCCCCAGGCGACCTCGTCTCCTGTGTCGATGTCCACGCGTCCGAGCGGACGCGTGGGAATCGCTCCCGCATACGCCTCGTCGAGACCGAGGGGAGAGATGGTGGCGGAGTCGGAGATGACGGTGAGCCATGAGGAGCCATTGCGGGTGCCGAGAACATATCGGGGAACGATGAGAATGCCACCGGCGGACGAGGTATGGGAGAAGGCGAACGAACCAAAGGCGACGAGGCCCGAACCGCGAACCTTCACGTCGTCGCGGACCACGGCACGCGCGGAGGCCTCGGCCCACCAAGCGCGTGCGTCGGCGATCGCCGCTGACCCGGAACCCTCAAACCGGGCGACCTCTCCCCAGGCGATGAGGCCCTCACCTCGACGAACCCAGGAGATTCCGGGCGTGGGCATCGCGGCGACCAGGTCGCCGGGGTCGTCAATCGCCTCGGACCTGACCACCCAAGGGTCGCGCATACGCGCCGCCTGAACGCTCACGACCCCAGCCTAGGTCCGCTCGTCGCGCTCAACTCCCACGGCCCTCGACGACGCACGGGCTCCTTTCAGGAGAACGTAGGCTGAGGCAATGACGACCCAGGCCGACGCGATCATCGTGGGCGCGGGTCCAGCTGGCTCCGCGACCGCGCACTATCTGGCCAAGGAGGGCTTCCGCGTCGTCGCGCTCGAGAAGGCGCGCTTCCCGCGCGACAAGGTCTGCGGTGACGGGCTCACTCCGCGAGCGGTCAGGGAAATTGGACTTCTGGGTGTGCCCACCCCGGAGTCCGAGGGATGGCTACGCAACAAGGGCCTGCGGATCATCGGAGGAGGGCACCGCCTCGAGTTCCCGTGGGTTGAGAGCGCGTCCTTTCCTAGTTACGGTCTTACCCTTCCGCGCGCCCGCTTCGATCACATCTTGGCGAAGCACGCGCGAGTCACGGGCGCCGACGTTCGCGAGGGGATTGCCGTCGACGCGATCGTTCGCGACGAGCGCACAGGAAAGGTCGCGGGCGTCACGGCGAGGGAGACCGACGAGAAGGGGCGCAGGGTGGGGCCTCCCGTTACCTATCGAGCGCCGCTCGTTATCGCCGCCGATGGGGTCAGCTCGCGCATCGCGACGAGCGAGGGCATCGAGCGCAAGAAGGGACGCCCCATGGGCGTGGCCGTGCGCACCTACTTCCGCGTGGATCGGCCCCAGGACGAGTGGATGGAGGGACACCTGGAACTCTGGTCGGGGGAGGTCGGCACGTCCACACTCCTGCCCGGATACGGATGGATCTTCAACGTTGAGGGTGGGTTGGTCAACGTCGGGCTCGGAACTTTGAGTGCGCGCGGCAAGCCGTCGGGGCTCGATCACCGGGCCATGCTTGACGAGTTCGTGAAGAACACTGCGGGCGAGTGGGGATTCACGGAAGAGAACCGAGCGGGAGAGACTCTCGGCGCGGCGATTCCCATGGCCTTCAGTCGTCAACCGCACTACCGCGATGGACTCATGCTCGTCGGCGACAGCGGGGGGATGGTGAACCCCTTCAACGGTGAGGGCATCGCCTATGCGATGCAGGCGGCGCGGCGGGCGACAGAGGCGGCCGTCGGAGCGCGTGAGGCGACGGGTGACCGCGATCGCGAGCGAGCCCTCGCCGGCTACGCCCGCCAAATGAAGGCCGACCTCGGGGGCTACTACGGTATGGGGCGCGTCTTCGCCGCCCTCATCGAGAGGCCCGCGGTGATGCGGGCGTGCACCAAGTACGGACTCCCACGTCCTACCATCATGTGGATTACCCATAAACTGCTGTCGGACGTCTACGAACCGCATGGCGGTGACTGGGCGGATCGCGTCCTCGCTACGTTGGCGCGTGTCGCGCCCAAGGCGTGACCGTGGGCCGTGTCCGGAAGGGAGCCTGTAGGTGAACCCCTATGTTCCCGTGATCATGATGATCGTCGTCGCGGGCGTACTCGCGACGGCGGGCGTCGGCCTGAGCGCAGTCCTCGGACCCAAGCGCCACAATCGTGCCAAGCTCGACCGCTACGAGTCCGGGGTCCAGCCGACTCCCGCGGCTCCCGGCGGGGGCCGCGTTCCCATCAAGTACTTCCTCGTAGCGATGACGTTCATCATCTTCGATGTCGAGGTCGTCTTCCTCTACCCGTGGGCGGTCGCGTACCAGCAGTTCGCCCTATTCGGCTACGTCGCGGTCGTCACGTTCCTTGCCCTCATCACCGTGCCTTTCATCTACGAGTGGCGCCGCGGCGGATTCGAGTGGGAGTGAC
>CAZTJX010000080.1:0-7580 GCA_964613755.1 uncultured Demequinaceae bacterium
GGCGTGATCTGCGGCCATGAGCGTTTGACACGCGCGGGCAATGGGTAAGACTCGTCCCATGGGATCGCGATTCACCACACTTCTCCTAGCCGCTGGCCTGCTCACCGTGGGCGCGGAGGGCGCCGGTGTCTATCTGTACGCGGCCGACGTGCTGCCCGTGTCCGAGGCCCACTCCTACGACTTCCTCAAGGGCGCGCCTTTCTCGGTTGACCGCGCAGACAAGCCCACGTACCCGCTCTCGGGATCCATCACCGATGGTGTCCGGCCGCTCGCCGATGCCGTCATCTCCGTCGACGGTATCTCCGTGACGACCGGCGAGGATGGACTCTTCAGCCTGAGCGAGGTCCCCATCGGGCCGGTGACAGTCACCAGGCCCGCCTATCTCCCCGTGACCTATGACTTCGATGGAGTCACCCTCACCACCGAGATCGCGATGGAACCGCGCATCGTCAAGGCGATTCGCGCCGTGCCCGACGTCGCGGCGAGCAACGCGAAGTACCAGAGCCTCCTCAACCTTGCCGCAGCCACGACCGTGAACTCCTTCGTCTTCGACACCAAGGGCGACTATGGCGAGGGGAAGATCTACTACGACTCGCAGGTGCCCGCCGCGAAGGACGGTGGCCTCGTTGCCGTCAAGTACGACGTGGTCCAGCGTCTTGAGCAGGCGGAAGAGGCGGGTCTCTACACCATGACTCGCATCCCCACCTTCCTCGATCCGGCGTACGCGAAGGTTCACCCGGAGCACGTGCTCTCCGGCGATTGGCTCGATCCCGGAAACAAGGAAGCGTGGGAGTACCCGCTTGCGCTCGCGATCGAGGCATGCACCCTTGGATTCGACGAGATCCAGTTCGACTATGTGCGTTACCCGAGCGGCCAGGCGGCGTCCAGGGCGCGGGCCGCGGGGAAGGTCCCGGATGCCGCGGGACGCACGGCGAACGTCAAGGCCTTCCTCGCCGAGGCCGTAGTCCGCCTCCACCCCCTGGGCTGCGCGGTCTCTGCGGATATCTTCGGGATTGTCAACGCCATCGCCGACGACCAGGGGATCGGGCAACTGGTGGACGAGGTCACCATCCCCCTCGATGTCTATTCGCCCATGATCTACCCGGAGCAGTGGAGTTCGGGCTGGTTCGGCCTCAAACCACCGAGTAGCTATCCAGGCGAGCTCGTGTCGAGCGTTCTCAAGGCCGCGGCGCCACGCGTCGCCCCTGGGACGATCACACGACCGTGGCTGCAGTCGTACTACTACTCGGGCAAACAGATCCTGGCTCAGATCACGGCGGCCGAGGCGCGGGGGCACGGCTGGATACTGTGGAACTCTCCGGGCAACTACAGCGCGAGCGGACTCCCGCCGGCCACGGACTAGTGCGGCGCCCCTTCCTGGAATCCCGACGCGATACCATCAGGACATGACCGATATCACTGTGCTCGTGCTCGACGACCACGAGGTGGTCAGACGCGGAATCTGCGATGTACTCGAGCGCGCCGACGGAGTGACGGTCGTGGCCGAGGCTGGCTCAGTGCAGCAGGCGATCCGCCGAGCCGAGGCCGTGAGGCCTCAGGTGATCCTCTCCGACCTTCGCCTGCCGGACGGAACGGGGCTTGACGTCATCGCGTACGCCACCGAACACCTTCCGGATACCCGCATCGTGGTCCTCACGTCGTACGACGACGACGACGCCCGCGCCGCCGCCAGGACCGCTGGGGCCCATGGCTTCGTGCCCAAGACCGCGCGTTCTGCAGAGGTCCTTCAAGCCGTGCGCGACGCGGCCGCAGGGAAGGTCTCCTCGACCCGGATCAAGGTGGAGCCGGATTCCGTCGTCGCACGCCTGACGCCAATGGAGCAGCGCGTCCTGGAACTTGTCGGCCAGTCCAAGTCCAACCGGGAGATCGCGGACGATCTCGGCATCGCGGAGAAGACCGTGAAGAACCACGTCACCGCCGTTCTCGCGAAGATGGGCCTGCAGCGTCGCACCCAGGTGGTCGCGTGGGCCACCGCGAAGCGTGCGGGCTCCTTCCGGGGCTAGTCCGACTCGTCGACGATTCCGGCCGCAGTGGCGCCCGGGAGTGAGGCCCCCTCTGCGATCACTCCGGCGCACCCCACTTGACGGTCCATCGCAGGAGGCATCCCGGCGGGCTCGCGTCCGGCTTCGCCCTCTCAAGAGAGAAACTCCCCGCCCGGCGAAGCGCGCGGTTCGCAAGATTCGAGGTACCCGAGTGTCGGTCGAATTCCTCGGGGGGCCCGACGCCATCGTCCGTGACGGAGAGCGTCAGGCGCCGCTTCGAAATGGTCAGCTTGACCTCGGCCCGCGTCGCACGCGCGTGCTGGGCAACGTTCGAGAGGCTCTCCCTGAGGACCGCGACAAGATCGTCGCCGAGAGCGGCGTCCGTCTCCACCTCCGAGGGTATGGTCGACCAATCCACCTTGACCGTTGGCGCGAAGCCCAGAGCATCCCGGGCCAGGACGATCTCCCGGCGAAGACGCGCCGAGAGAGGCTCGGCGGCTCGCTCGTTGTCGAGGGTCGACACAACGCCCCGCACCTCGAGTTGGGCCCGCTTGACGTGGCCGAGACAGCCCTTGAGGCTGGCGCGGAATTCGTCGGGAGCCTGCTCACCAAGGCTTTCGAGTTGGATGGACGCCGCGAAGAGTTCCTGGGAAACCAGGTCGTGAAGGTCGTCGGCGATGCGTTGGCGGTCGTCGAGGAGGGCCGTCACGTCCTTGACATGGCGGAGTTCGGCGATGGATAGAGCGAGCGCGGCCTGGTTCGCGAATCGCTGGGCCGTGGCGAGATCGGACTGATCGAAGGTGGACTGGCCCTTGTCGCGCCAGAGCATCAGGAGCCCGACCGTGCGTCCCTCGGTACGTAGGGGGGCGTAGAGCGCGGGACCGAAGTCGCGGACTGGCTCCAGGATCACCTCACCTGGCGGTTCCTGCGCGATGGTTCCCTCGCCCGCTCGGATGGTCTTGAGGGCCTGGCCACCCTCGGGCAGTGACAGACCGAGCAGATCCCGCGCGCGGTGTCCCGCGGTGAACTCCATCACCCACTCCTCGCCAACGCCGGGGAGCACGAGGGTGGCGGCGGAGGCGTGCGCCAGCTCCTGCGCCGTCTCGACGATGCGCGCCAGGGCGGCCTCATCCCCGGGATCCGCGAGGAGCGCGGTGGTGATCTCCTGAGAGGCGGTGAGCCAGCGCTCCCTCTCGAGCGCGCTCGCGTAGAGCTGCGAGTTGTCGATGGCGACCGACGCTGCGGCGGCGAGGGCCTGAACGATGGGTTCGTCTCCCGCGGTGAAACCCCCGTCCTTGCTCGCCAGGTAGAGGTACCCGAAGACGTGGTCGCGCACCCTCAGGGCGGTACCCAGAAACGAACCGAGGGGTGGGTGTCCAGGTGGAAGACCCTCGAAGGCGGGGTGTTCGGTCACCTCGTCAACGACAAGGGTTCCCATCGCGGGGATGCGACCTAGGACGCCGACGGAACCCGGGCCTCGGCCGATTTTCTCCCAGATGGAGCGGTTCATCCCCTGGTAGTAGAAGTCCACGGACTCGCCGTGGTCGTTGAGGACGTTGATTGCCGCGTACTTCGCGCCGGTGTGGGCCAGCGAGACCTCGAGGAAGCGGTTGAGTACCGCGGACAACTCGAGCTCTGCGTTCAGCGCGATGATGGCGCTACTGAGCGAGTCGGTCACGGCTCCTCCGTTTCAGGTCCGAGGTCTAGGACTGTGTCTACCACGTCGAGCAGGCTCGGGTCGTGCGTCACGAGGATCGTGCTGAGGTGCGCGGCGGACCGACGACGGACGAGTGCTCGCAGTGCGTCGGCTCCCGCAGGATCCAGGTGTTCCGCACCCTCGTCGATCAGGTGAATCGGGGCGGGATGAAGGGCAACTCGCGCGAGAAGGAGGCGGCGGCGCTCGCCTCCCGAAACCGTCAGGCCCCCACTGCCCAGCTCGGTATCGAGCCCGTCCGGCTGGGCCGCGAGCCATCGCGCAAGACCCACGGCCGCGAGGGCATCCTTGGCCTCCTCTGGCGTGACGTCGCCCCGTGCCACGCGGAGATTCTCGAGGATCGTCGTACCGAAGACGTGGGCATCCTCGGCGGTCATCGCGATGACGCCACCCGCGTCGGCCTCGTCGACGGGTCGCCCGTCCAGCGTGACGCTTCCCGAGGAGGAGGGGAGGGCGCCGGCGATCGTCAGAAGGAGCGTCGTCTTTCCGACGCCCGAAGCACCGATGACCCCGACGACTCCGCCCGCCGGGACAACGGCGGACACGGCTGGCGTTGGAGTCATCCCCGGCCACGCCGCGCTGAGTCCGGTGAGGCGGAGGGTGGGAGCAGCCCCTGGCTCCACAGGACGGGGCTTGGGCGCGAGGTCGGACGAGGCGTCGACAAGGCGGGAGACCCGCTCGGCGGCGGCGCGGGTCCGGAACCACTGAGCGGCGGCGGAGGGCAGCGCCGATACCGCCTCGAACGCACCGAGGGGGGTGAGCGCGACGACGGCGGCCGCCGGGCCGTCGAGCGAGCCCGCCCTCGCGGCTGCGATGCCAATCACCACGGTCGCGACGAGGCCGAGTCCGGCGAAGGCGACATGAAGTGCGGCGGCGAGCGCCGCGGGACGAGCGGCGGTGTCCCTCGCCCGCTCGACCTCCCCGTCCGCGTCGGCGAGCGCCGCCCGAGCCTCGTCCGTCGTCCCCCAGACGCGGTGCTCTGGTCCCGACTCGACTCGCGAGAGGGCCGCGATTGCGACGGCAGCGTCCGCGCGGACTCCCCGCTCCTGTGTCACCCGGAGCGATCGAACGGTAAGGGCAGCGGGGATGGTTCCCGCCGCCGCGAGGGCCACAGCGAGCGCGAGCCCTGCGGTCGCGCTCTGCGACCCGACGATGACGACGGAGAGCCCGGAGACCACGAACGCCACCCCGGTGGGGACAATCGAACGGGGCACCGCGTCCCCGAGCGCGTCGATATCCGCCCCGGTCCGGGCGACGATGTCGCCCCGCGCGAGGGAGAGCACCCGCGCGGTGCCGCGGCGCTCGAGCCTCTCGTACGCTCGCGCCCTGAGGTTCGTCATGCCGCGCAGGGCGGAGTCGTGAGACGCGAGGCGTTCGGCGTAGCGGAATACTCCGCGCCCGATTCCGAGCGTCCGGACGATCACCGCTGCGAGGGCGAGATCGGCGGGTGACGGCATCTGTGCGGCGCGGGCGATGAGCCACGCGGATGTCGCCGTGAGGAGGACGGCGGACCCGAGGGCGGCGCTCCCCGCGGTGATGGAGACGGCGATCGCGCGCCACGAGATCCCGAGCTCTCTGAGAAGCGCGCGCGCCCCGCCCATCACGATGCGGCCTCTGCGATCGGGGCGGACGCCGCGCGGCGCGGCGATATCGCCCGCGAGGTGACGGCGACGACGCGATGGGCGATCGCCGTGACGGCCTCGTCATGCGTCGCGATGACGACGACGGCACCCGCGTCCGCCGCGGCCAGGGCACGCGCCGCCACCTCGTCGCGTGCGGGGCGGTCGAGGTGGGCGGTGGGTTCATCGAGAAGAAGTATGGGGCGGTCGGACGAGAAAGCCCGTTCCAGTGCGAGTCGTTGCCGCTGCCCCAGGCTGAGGGTCCGCGCGCGGGGGCCGAGGTCGGGTCGCTGAGGGACCCATGCGACCTGCGCCGACCAACCCTCGGTGTCGACCCCTCCGTCGGCCTTCGCGAGGATCGTTGCGGATGCGGACCCCGAGGCGGCAAGGCCGACCGTGCCGCGGCTCGGCGCAAGCAGGCCCGCGAGCGCCATGAGAGCCGTGGATTTGCCTTCGCCGTTGGCGCCGATGAGCGCGATGACCTCACCCGGCGGAGCCGAGAAGGTGAGGGACGCGGGGGCGAGTGATCCGCCGTCCGGAGTCTCGAGGCCGAGGTTGTGCGCGACGAGGGTGCGTCCGGCGAGGGGTGGTGCGGGCGGACGGGACTCATGGACGGGGAGCGGCTCGGCGAGATGCGCGAAGGCACCTCCTGCCGCAGCAAGGCCATCGGAAGCCGCGTGGAAGTGTGAACCGACGTTGCGCAACGGGAGGTAGACCTCGGGCGCGAGGATGAGCACGGCGAGCGCGATCTCGATGCCGATGTCTCCCGCCGCGAGGCGAAATCCCATCGATACGGCGATGAGAGCGACGGAGAGCGTGGTCAGCAACTCGAGCACCATGCCCGAGAGGAAGGCGACGCGCAGCGAGCCCATCGTCGCCCTGCGGTGCGCGTCGCCGAGCTCCCGCACCCGGTCTGCGGGGCCGTGGGAGCGACCGAGCGCCCGTAGGGTCGGCAGTCCGGAGATGAGGTCGAGGACGCGCCCACGGAGGCGCTGCATCGCCGCGAGGGAGCGCTCGGAGCGGGCTGCGGTCATTTTGCCGATGAGCACCATGAAGATCGGGACGAGGGGAAGGGTGACGAGCGCGATGATCGCCGAGGTGACGTCAAGGTCGAGAACCAGAAGGAGCGCTAGTGGAGTGATGGTCGCGGCGGAGATCAACGCGGGTAGGTAGCGGACGAAGTAGGGAAGGAGTCCGTCGAGCCCGCTCGTCGCGAGGGCGACCACCTCGACTCCGCGGCCCGAGGCGACCCATCGGGGCCCCATGGCTGCGGCGTGGTCGACCACGTCCTCGCGGAGCACCGACACCACGCGAGAACCAGCCCGGTGGGCGGAGCGTTCCGTGAGCCACGCCACGGCAATCCTCACGGCGACGATTCCGCCGAGCCATGCCGCGCCCGTACTGGCCATGCGCGCCGAGATGGGGACAAGGGCGCCGACCCAGCCGAAGGAGTCGACCGCGGGTCCGCCCGGTACGAGCGCGGGCGCGAGCATCCTCGCGAGGACGAGCGCCTGCATGAGGATGGCGACTGCACCGACGACGCCGAGACCCGCGATCGCGAGGATGTATCGGCGGGCTGGCCCGATCCGCGACCAGAGGCGCGGATCGACGGGCTTCACCGGTCAGTCCTTGGCGAAGGTGGGCTCACTGTGGGCCGGGATGTCGTCCACGCTGAGACGGCGGCGGAAGACCCAGTAGGACCATGCTTGGTAGGCGATAACCACCGGGGTGAGGAAGCCCGCCACCCACGTCATGACCTTGAGCGTGTAGTCCGTCGACGACGCATTGGCCACGGTCAGCGAGAAGGCCGGGTCCGTCGTCGAGGGCATCACGTCCGGGTAGAGAGAACCGAAGATCAGCACGACCGCGGCGACGATCGCCACGGCGCTGGAGACGAAGGCCCATCCGAAGCGCTTCCGTTCGACGGCGACGCGAGCAGCGAGGAGGCTAACGGCGGCCACACCAACGGCGGCCCATGTCCACGTCGCCGAATACGCGATCTGTGCCCAAACGGCCCAGGCCCCCGCGACCACAACGGCGATCGTGGATAGCGTCTTCGCGAGAGCCTCGGCACGAGCACGAATCTCGCCATCGGTCTTGAGGGACAGGAAGATTGCCCCGTGACTGAGGAAGAGCGAGAGCGTCGTGAGTCCGCCCAGAAGCGCAAAGGGGCTGAGCAGCGTGAAGAAGTTGCCCGTGAAGGTGCTCGTCTGGTCGATGGGTACCCCACGGACGATGTTCGCG
>CAZTJX010000081.1:0-4632 GCA_964613755.1 uncultured Demequinaceae bacterium
GAGGGCTCGGACAAGGATAGCGGACTATTGCTCGCTTTCGCCACGCCCGAGCAGGTCGCGGATCCTGGCGAGTCTCGAGGCGACGTCGCGCTCGAAGCCGCGTTCGCTCGGTTCGTAGTATCGGGCGTCCGCGAGGGCGTCCGGTAGGTACGTCTGCGCGGCGACGGCGTGCGGAGCGTCGTGGGCATAGGAATACGACGTCCCGTGGCCGATTCTCTCGGTCCCGGCGTCTCGGATGGGTGTAGCGTGCGCGTCTCGCAGGTGGGTCGGGACCGCGCCAGCTCGGCCCGCGCGGATGTCGGCGATGGCGCGGTCGATCGCGAGGTAGGCGCGATTGGACTTGGGGGCGGTCGCGAGATAGGCGGTCGCCTCGGCAAGGACGATGCGTCCCTCCGGCATTCCGATGAAGCTCACGGCGTCCGCCGCGGCCTGTGCGATCACAAGTCCCTGCGGGTCCGCCATACCGACATCCTCGGCGGCGAGGATCACGAGGCGCCGCGCAATGAAACGCGGATCCTCCCCCGCGACGATCATGCGGGCCAAGTAGTGGAGCGCCGCATCCACATCGCTTCCGCGCACCGACTTGATGAAGGCACTGATCACGTCGTAGTGCTGGTCGCCCTGCCGATCGTAGGCGACGAGCGCGGCGTCCATCGCGCTTTCGGCGAGGGCCGCCGTGACCTCTCCGCCATCCCCCGCGGCAGCAGCGAGGTTCTCCAGAAGAGTCAGTGCCTTGCGCGCGTCGGCGCCCGCGACCTTGACCATGTGATCGAGCGCGTCGTCCGCGACCGTCACCCGCCCCGCGAGACCGCGCTCTTCGGTGACCGCCCTGGTGATGAGGGTCCGAATGTGCCCCTCGTCGAGGGGGCGGAGGGTGAGCAAGATGGAGCGGGAAAGGAGCGGGCCGACCACGGAGAACGAGGGATTCTCGGTCGTCGCCGCGACGAGGGTGATCCACCGATTCTCGACCGCGGGGAGCAGGACATCCTGCTGGGTCTTGGTGAACCGGTGGACCTCGTCGATGAAGACGACGGTCTCGGGCTCGCCTGTCGCGACCCTGCGCTTCGAGTCCTCGATGATCGCACGCACGTCCTTGACCCCCGCGGTCACGGCCGAGAGCTCCACGAATCGGCGGTTTCCCGCCACGAGGTACGCGAGCGTCGTCTTGCCGGTTCCCGGGGGCCCCCACAGCAGAATGGACGTAGCCGCACTCGAGTCTTCGATCAGGCGGCGTAGAGGGCTACCCTCGGCGAGGAGGGGATCCTGGCCGACCACCTCGTCCAATGTCCGCGGACGCATGCGCACCGCAAGGGGGCTCGCCGCGGTTGTCCCGGGAATCCCGGAACCGTCCTGTCTCACGGCGTCGAAGAGGTCCACCGCCTCACTCTAGAGGGGGTGGGTCTGAGTGTAGGTTTTTTTCATGACCCTCTTCGCGCGCATCGCGCGTCTCGTCGCCCGCCGCCCGGTCGCGGTCGTCGTCGGCTGGACCCTCGCAGCCCTCGCGATGTTCACGTTCGCGGAGATCGGCTGGGGTGACTACGGGAGCCTCCAGGATCGGACGACGACGGGTGCGCCCGGCGTCTCCGGTTCGGATAGCGCCATCGCGCGCCTCGCCGCCGAGGACGCCATGCCCTTCGAATCGGGAACCTCCCTCAGCGCCATGCTCCTCGGCGTCGATCCCACGGATCCCGCCCTCGCGGTGGCCCTGGAGGAACCTCTCGCGGCCGTCGCGCAGACCGAGGGCGTCGCCCTCGTCGCCTCTCCTGTGGGGGCGATCCCCGGCCCGGCCTTCGCCTCGACCCTGATTGCCTCGGGGGGCGGTGACCCCGCCGCCCTCGTGGCCTCGGACGGCGATGGCATGACGATCCTCGTGACCCTTGCCCCCGACGCTGACGAGGCGGCCATCCTCGCGCTCGACCGCGCGCTCTCCGATCAGTTCACGTCCACGGTGCTCGATGCCGCCCGCACGGTCTTCCCCGCGGCGACCATGCGGACCTTCTCGACCGCCCTGCTCTTCGAACACTTCGACAAGCGCGTCTCTCAGGACCTCGTCCTCGGCGAGGCGATCGCGCTTCCCCTCGCCCTCGTCGTCATGGTCTTCGTCTTCGGCGGGTTCCTTGCCGCGAGCATGCCCATCGCGGGGGCGATCGCGTCGATCGCTGGCGGCTTCGCCATCCTCTACGGCTTCACGTTCCCCTACACCGTCGACAACGCCGCCGAGAGCGTCGTGACGGTGCTCGGGATCGGACTCTGCATCGACTACGGGCTCCTCATCGTGTCGCGCTATCGGGAGGAGCTTGCCCGAGCCCCGGGCGAGGGTGATGCTCGAGTCTGGGCCATCGAGCGTGCGATGGAAACCGCGGGTCGCACGGTTTTCTTCTCCGCCGTGACCGTCGCTATCGCCGTCGGGGGACTTCTGACCTTCTCTCCCGACCTCATGAAGGCCTTTGGTGGCGCGGCTCTCGGCGTCGTGGTCATGGCCCTGCTCGTCGCGATGACACTCGTTCCCGCGCTTGCCTACCTCTTCGGCCACCGGCTCGCACGGCCCGGCCTCGTATCGCGCGTACCGGGACTGCGACAGATCCTCCGGGTCACCGCCGACATCACGCACGATGAGGGGGTCTTCTCACGACTCGCCGCGCGGGTTCAGAGGCGCCCGTGGCTGGTGGTCGCAGGCTCGCTCGCCGTACTCGGAGTGCTCGCGAGCCCCATTCTCGGTCTCCAGATGCGCAACTCGGGCCTCGAACTGCTCCCCCAGGGAGACCCCGTCCGCGGTTTCATCGAGGACTTCGATTCGAATTTCCCGCTCCTGCGGGATCCCGACGTGCGCCTCGTCGCGGAGACAACGGGTCCGGAACTTCAGGGGTGGATCGAGGCAAACCTCGTCGATCGCCCTGGGGTCGTAGGGATCACGCCGATGAAGGAGGCGAACGGCCTCGCCCTCTCTGGCCTCATCGTCTCCTTCGAGGATCGCGGGGGGTCGGACGCCGTTGGGCTCATCCGGGATATCCGTACCCTCGATCCGCCGTTCCGGCTCTACGTTGGCGGCGCGGCCGCGAATCAGATCGACTTCATCGACGCCATCGTCGACGGGGCACCCTTCGCCCTTGGGATCGTGGTTCTCGGAACGTTCGTGCTTCTGTTCCTCATGACGGGATCCCTGCTCGTGCCCGTCAAGGCGCTCCTCATCAACACCCTATCGCTGAGCGCGTCCATCGGGGTCGCGATTTGGATCTTCCAGCACGGTCACCTCGAGGGAGTGCTCCAGTTCGTTTCGACGGGCGGGATCGAGACCTACGTCCTCGTCCTCATCCTGGCGTTCGGATTCGGGCTCTCCATGGACTACGAGGTCTTCCTGCTCTCGCGCATCAAGGAGCTCGTCGACAAGGGGTTGCCGAACGACGATGCTGTACGACTCGGGCTCCAGCGCTCGGGACGCATCATCACGTCGGCGGCGACGATCGTCATCGTCGTGTTCATGGGGTTCGCGGCGGGCAAGATCCTCGTGATCAAGGAGATCGGCGTGGGGCTGGCGTTCGCGGTGCTCCTCGACGCGACCCTCGTACGGCTGCTGCTCGTCCCGGCAACGATGACGCTTCTAGGTCGGTGGAACTGGTGGGCTCCGAAGGCCCTCAGGCGGGTCCACGGACGCATGAGCATGACGCACTAGGGCCTACTCAGAGGCGGGCGGGGCCGCCTTCTTCGGCTCGGGCTTGAAGTCCACGCCCGTCTCCTTGCGCTGCTGCGCGGGGATGGGCGCGGGCGCGCCCGTGAGCGGATCGAATCCGCCCCCGGACTTGGGGAACGCGATGACGTCGCGGATGGAATCCGTGCCCGCAAGGATCGTGACGATGCGGTCCCACCCGAACGCGATGCCACCGTGAGGCGGCGCGCCGAACGCGAAGGCGTCGAGCAGGAAGCCGAACTTCTCCTGCGCCTCCTCGGCGCCGATCCCCATGACATCGAAGACCCGCTCCTGAACGTCTCGGCGGTGGATACGGATGGAACCCCCACCGATCTCGTTCCCGTTGCACACCATGTCGTACGCGTACGCGAGGGCCTCCCCTGGCGCCTTGTCGAACGTGTCGAGGAATTCCGGCTTGGGGCTCGTGAAGGCGTGGTGTACGGCCGTCCAGGCTCCGGAGCCCACGGCGACGTCGTCGTCGGAGTTCACGGGCTTGAAGAGGGGCGCGTCGACAACCCATGTGAACTCAAACGTCCCCGGCTCGATGAGCTCCAGGCGGTTCGCGATCTCGATCCGCGCGGCACCGAGGAGGGCGCGCGAGGATTCGACGGGTCCGGCGGCGAAGAAGACGCAGTCGCCGGGCTTCGCTCCGACGGCGGCCGCGAGGCCGGCCCTCTCCTCCTCGGAGAGGTTCTTGGCGACCGGGCCGCCGAGATCCCCGGAGTCTTCCACGAGCACATACGCGAGGCCCTTGGCCCCACGCTGCTTCGCCCACTCCTGCCACGCGTCGAGCGTCTTGCGCGGCTGCGACGCCCCGCCCTCCATGACAACCGCTCCGACGTATGGAGCCTGGAAGACGCGGAACGGCGTGTCCTTGAAGAAGTCCGTCATCTCGACGAGCTCGACTCCAAAGCGCAGGTCGGGCTTGTCCGAACCAAAGCGACGCA
>CAZTJX010000081.1:4642-7520 GCA_964613755.1 uncultured Demequinaceae bacterium
GGTGGCGGCCTCGGCGTACGTGATGCGCGGGATGGGGAGCGCGACGTCGACGCCGATGAGTTTCCACGCCGCCTGCACGACCGCCTCGCCCACCTCGATCACGTCGTCCTGGTCCACGAACGACATCTCGATGTCCAGCTGCGTGAACTCGGGCTGGCGATCCGCGCGGAAGTCCTCATCGCGGTAGCACCGGGCGATTTGGTAGTACCTCTCCATCCCGGCGACCATGAGCAGTTGCTTGAAGAGTTGAGGAGACTGCGGGAGCGCGTACCAAGAACCGGGCGACAGTCGGGAGGGGACGACGAAATCGCGGGCTCCCTCCGGGGTCGAGTGGGTCAGCGTCGGGGTCTCGATCTCCAGGAAGTCCCGTTCGTTCAGGACGGTGCGCGCGGCCTGGTTGAGTGCGGAGCGCAGAACCATCGCCTCGCGGGGCTTCGGGCGGCGAAGGTCAAGGTAGCGGTACTTGAGGCGAGCCTCCTCGCCCACAGTGACGTGCTCGTCGATGGGGAACGGCAGCGGCGCCGAGGGGTTGAGGACGACGACGTCCTCGGCGACGACCTCAACCTCGCCGGAGGGGAGATTGGCATTAGCGCTACCCTCCGGGCGCAGGCGCACCAACCCCGTCACTTGGATCACGTACTCGGCGCGCAACTCGTGCGCGACCTCCTCGCGGATCACCACCTGGGCGAAGCCCGACGAGTCGCGAAGGTCGATGAAGGCGACGCCGCCGTGATCTCGGCGGCGACCCACCCACCCTGCGAGGGTGACGGTGGCGCCGGCGTCGGACGCGCGGAGGCTGCCTGCGAGGTGCGTGCGGTGCACGGGGAACTCCTTGCGGATCGGGGTGGACACCGAGTCTAGCCGCGTTCGACGCGTGGCCAGAGGTCGTCCGTCGGGGGCGCCCATGTCGCTGCGTCTGCCGAGACCTGCTCGCCCGAGCGGATGTCCTTGACCTCGTCGCCCGACTCGCCTGGGAACCATACGAAAGGGATGCCGCGCCGGTCTGCGTGCTGGATCTGCTTGCCGAACTTGGCGGCGTTCGGTGACACCTCGCACGGAATGCCGCGCGCACGCAGAGCGGCGGCAATCACCTCCGACCCCGTCCGACTCGACTCGTCCGCAACCGCGATGAGGACGGCGGAAGGGACGCCGCGCGTGGCGGTGGCGAGGCCGACGGAGAGGATGCGGCTGACGAGCCGCGTCACTCCCACCGAAATCCCCACGCCGGGGAGGGTCGAACCGCCGACTCTCACGAGGCTGTCGTAGCGCCCGCCGGAGCAGATCGACCCCAGGTCCTCGTGACCCTCAAGGAAGGTCTCGTAGACGGCTCCCGTGTAGTAGTCGAGCCCCCTAGCGATGCGTAGATCTGCCCGCGCCACGCCGGGGACGGCGGCGTTGATGCCATCGACGAGCGCCGTGAGCGACGCGATGCCCTCGGCGAGAGCCTCCTCGGGAATGCCATTGCGCAATGCGAGGGCGCGAACGTCGTCGGCGAAGGACGCGTCGGGAGCGGAGAGTTCCGCGAGGTCGAGGCAAGCCTCGATGGCCGCGTCGGAAACCCCCGCGCCGCGCAACTCGGCCGCGACGCCCTCGCGACCGATCTTGGAGAGCTTGTCCACGGACCTCAGCGCCGCCGGGATGTCAGCGACACCGACACCACCGTAGAACGCCTCGACGAGTCGGCGGTCGTTCACGTGGATCCGCACGGGCGGAATGGGCAGGCGCCCCAGCGCACGCGCGACCACCGCCGCGACCTCGATCTCGAGATGTGCGGGAAGGGTGTCCCGGGCGACGACGTCGATGTCGGCCTGATAGAACTCGCGGAAGCGCCCCTCTTGCGGGCGTTCGCCCCGCCAGACCTTCTGGATCTGGTAGCGGCGGAACGGGAACGCAATCCTGCCGGAGAATTCCTCGACGTAGCGCGCGAAAGGAACCGTGAGATCGAAGTGGAGGCCCACACCGGAGTCGCCGTCATCCGCGTCGGCGAGTACACGGCGGAGGGCGTAGATCTCCTTTGCGGCGTCCGAGTCGCCCCGGAGTCGGTCGAGCGGCTCGATCGCTCGGGTCTCGATCTCGGCGAATCCGTGGAGGGCAAAGACCTCGCGGAGGGTCTCGATGACATGGCGCTCGATCACCCGTTCCTCGGGTGCCCATTCTGGGAACCCGGAGACGGGCACGACGCGGCTCATGCGGCCATTGTTCCATCCCCAAGCCCCTAGACTTGCGACTCGACACCCCCGCGGAGGGACCATGGCGACGAACAAGCAGGCCCGCGCCCAACAGAAGCGGCGTTACGAACAGCTCCAGGCGAAGATCAACGCGCGCCAGGCGCGCCGCCGCCGCCGCCAGCGCCTCGTGGCGATCGTCGCGATCATCGGCGTCGTCCTCACCTTCGGCGTGGTCGGCCTCGTAGCTCTCCAGGGAGACGAGGCACCGGTCCTCATCACCGACCCGACGCCGACGGCGACCACGACGTCCGCCACCCTCGCCCCGGCCCCCTCGTACGCCGAGAACCGTACCTGGGACGCGACCATCGACACGAACAAGGGCCCCATCACCGCGACCCTCGACGGCGTCGCAGCCCCTCAGGCGGTCGCCTCGTTCGTCTACCTCGCGCAGAAGGGCTTCTTCGATGGCACCACGTGCCACCGCGTCGTGAACGTGGGCATCTTCCTGCTGCAGTGCGGCTCTCCCGACGGCACGGGGTCCGGCGGTCCCGGAGTATCGGTTCGGTCCCATCGAGAATGCCCCTGACGACGATCTCTACCCGGCGGGCACCATCGCGATGGCCCGCGTCGGGAACGATGGGTACTCGATGGGTAGCCAGTTCTTCCTGGTGTACGAGGATTCGCCGATCTTCCGTGATTCGGCCGGCGGC
>CAZTJX010000082.1:0-7513 GCA_964613755.1 uncultured Demequinaceae bacterium
GGGTTCGGTTCGACGAAGTACGACAGCGTCACCCGGAGCTTCACGTCAGTCTCGTCTAGGCCGCGAAGCACCTCGCCAGGCCACGGGAGTTCGTGGAGGTTCATTTCATGCACCGTTCCGTTGTTACTATCACCCTCGCGGTGGTACGGGTGGATCTGTGCTTCGGCGATTAGCGTGAGCGCATCAGTCGCGCTTCGTGTCGCGCGGTCTGCGTCAGGAACTCCCATCCCATATCGACGAACCAAGGTGACAAGGTCTTCCTTCCTTGAGCGCTCCGCAAAGTGCTCCCACATGGTGTCCGTCCATCGCGCTGAGTGAACCACGAGCCCGCGTACTGTCTCTGGACGCAGTGACGGGTAGGCCGCGAGAACGTCTGCGGCGATTGCGGCCACCTGTGCCGTCGCCGCCGACGTGTCACGGGTCACAGTGAATAGACCGGTCCCCGGTAGGTGGCGTCTCGTCGTCAACAGTTGGAGATTCGGCGGCGAGTTCACCTCCGTTCTATCGGGCGAGGCTGCGTAGTTGCCTCCATCTGCAACTACCTCCGGCTTGAAGGGCCACTTCTTCCGGTCGAACAACACGGAGGTGCGACTAGCGGGCGACAATTCACCACGCCTGGCTATCGGTTCCCAGTCGGCGTAGCCGGCAATTGCCCCAGACATGTCGTCGCGCTCCGTGTAGGCGCCGACGGTCAACGCGTTCCATGACTGCGCAGGGTCTTCGACCGGTTCGATGTCGCTTCGATCAAGGTGGCCGTCGGTCGCGGCGATGTCCCGAATGTTGCCGGTGGAGACGATGAAGAGCCTCGGACGGCGAGGTTCGTCTCTATCTAGGTAGGTGAACTTCGGATCCGTGTCGTCAATTGCACGGCCGAAGGCAAGTGCGTCTATCGAGGCGGACCACGACGTTGGCTTGCCGGCCTCGAAGCGGTCGACGAGGGAACCATCAGAATTCGCTGACGCCAATGGCCTAGCGGTCACGGCAAGCATGAACACGCGCGGACGTTTCGGCGCCTTGATCTCGGGCTGGTCGACAGCCCTAGCGGTAATGGCACCGTAGAGATCGCGATCATTGCTGAACTCATCACGGAGTATCTTCACCGACTCCAATCGATGGCGAAGTCGTACCGTCTGCGAGTCGAGAACAGCTCTGTGAAGGTTTCCATAGAGCGCCAGCCCTGCCATCTCGGTCCCATGCGGATCTTGCGGTTGGGGTGTCCAACGTGGATCGGCAACATAGAAGTCGCCCGCACCAATCGAGTCGGTTAGCAGCGGGTGGCGATCCTGCACACCCGTGTCGAGGATTGAGACTGCAGGAGAGTCCTGCGGTGCCGCCAGCAATCGGCTCTTGAGGTCATCGGACCAACCCTCCTGGTCTGCGGGTGGGAGTTCAGCGAGAAGACTGGCGATGTCGTGTGGCATCCGCAGTTCGGTGATGTCATCAATCGAGTCGAGGGTCTTCGCGAGCTGATCACCAGTGGCTCTCAACAGGATCACAGTTCGGTCGCCGAAACCGAGGTAGTGGTCGCTTGTAGATAACCGGTGGTCTGCAACGAAGTCAGAGAACCTCTGATGCTCGTGACCGTCGCGTCGTCGGAGCCAGACTTCCCACCAACGAATCTCGGCGAAGTCGGCGGGGAACTCCGATTTCGCATCGGTCCAGAGCTCCCTTATGGTGGCCCGACGGATGGATTCGATACCCTCCACGAGTTGTGCATGGCGGGCCTTAGCTCGCCCTGCCGTTTCGAGATACTGGTTCAGTCTCGCGAAGAAGTACTCCCGCTTTCCATCGGGAACGAATACCGTAGCGATCTGTCGAACCTGGCCGTCGCCAACCTCTTCCTCACTCACCGACTCGAGCTCTGGTTGCGGACCCGAGAGCTGCGGATCGAGGCGCTCCAGCGCGAGTTCTATACCGGGAAAAGAAACGAATGAGATGCGGATCCCTCCGGACTCATCCTCGTCCGGCGTCGGCGGCAGCGCCGCCCGGTACTCTTCGAGGAGCCGACGCCCGTGTGACGTCCTGTTCCACGCGAATTCGGGTCGAGGACTCGTGCCCCCGCCGATCGCGAGCCGGAAGCCTTCCGAACCCGGCGGGCTCGGAACGACGATGTGCGGACGGTCACGAGCAGCCATCGTCTAGGCGCCATCGATCCTAGATCGCATTGGAGCGAGGACGTTCTTCGAGCGCCAAGACGAGGTCGTCGGTCGTCACTTCAGTCTGGCCGCCCAGGACGGTGCGCTTGGCAACATCGTCGGCCGCGGCTGCGACCTCAGCGTGACTGAGTCCGCGCGCGATCGCGACTATGCGCTTCCAGTTCAACTTCTCGCGGTCGAACGGGACTAGACGATTCTCGACCATCTCGCAGATGCTCTGGTCGTCCGGGAGGGTGAATTTCATCACGGTGTCAAAACGCCTGAAGAGAGCATTGTCCAGCAGGCGAGGATGGTTCGTAGCCGCGATTATGACACTCTCGAACGTGTCCTCCTCAAGAAATTGGAGGAAGGAGTTGAGAACGCGACGGATCTCGCCTACGTCGTTGGGGGCAGCCCGATCGCCCGCAAGCGCGTCGACCTCGTCGAAAAGATATACGCCGCGAGTCTCAACGAGGGCATCGAAGATGAGCCGCAACTTCGCAGCGGTCTCACCCATGTACTTCGTGATGATCGTGTCCAGGCGGATCGCGAAGAGCGGAAGGCCGAGCTCGCCCGCAACGACGCGCGCCGTGGAGGTCTTGCCGGTACCCGGCGGGCCAATTAGAAGAAGTCGTCGCGCTGGGTGCAGACCATGTCGCGCAAGAATGTCGCGCTGACGTTGCTCGAGCAGAACGCGCTTAAGTCGTTCGACAAGATCGGATGAGAGAACGAGATCGCCAAGACGATCGTCGGGATAGGTGACAGCCAGCAGCGATCCCAGTTCGCCACGAGGCTGAGTAAGTGGTACAACCGAAGCGATCCGACCTGGACTGGCACCTCGTCTGCTCAGTTCTTGGACGAGATCACGAAGCTCCTGGGCGAACTTCGACTGCCCAGATCGAGCCGCTTTCGCGGCAACCTGCATGGCAACGGCGTAGAACTGGGGGTCATCGCCGTCTGCATGGCTCTTGAGTAAAGCCTTGAGTTGGTCGTTGGTCGCCACGGCCCGACCTCTCCTGGACTCACGGGCACCGTCCTTGCAGGGCCCGGTGCACTCTCGCCCGAGTCTATCCGGTTCGGTCCCGCCTCCAGGTGTGCAACGCGAGCGGCAATTACACTCCCGCGGCGAAGGGGATCTGGCCAGTAGGGATGCCTTCCAGATGACGGAGCAAGGCGCTCCAGGATGACAGCGCGTGCGCCCTTGCCCCTCGATGTATCTAGACACTTCAACGAGCGATCTGCAAACTTCTCTGTGGACCGCAGCGTGGAACGCCATCTGCTAGTCGTTGGGACGGACACGAGGAGGCGTCTTCAAACATCGGCGACACAGCCGAGGATCCGCATCCGCGATGTCACCGCCCTTCGCTATCCCAAGTGGTTCAGCGCTCAGGTCCAGCGTGACGAAGGCGTGGCACGCGGGTTCGTCATCCGCAATGCCGAAATGGAAGTACCCAGTTGTGCCAGCCGGAAGATGCCACTTCCCTGAGCCTCGAATGGGCGGGTAGTAGTTCAGATCAGCGAGTTCGCGCTTGGCGTCCGGATCGAATCGGCTTGCGTAGAACATCTCCGTGTATAGAAGGCACCGTCGACAGAATCGTGCTTCGGCCTCCTTCTGCTCGATACCGATCGGAGGAATCGCGGGCTCCCTCTCAATGTCGATGTCGATGGGGGTACCGCATGCCGCAACGTCCATGTCGATTGGGTCGCAGTACCCTTCGATCCAGGGCACTTGGGACCTTGGAGCGTGCCATCGACCCCTCCCTTCCTTCGTCGGGTAGAAGCGGACGCGGCGTTCGACGGTCCGTATCGGGGATGGAAAGGCGGTGAACACTGGATGCTCGCGACCCTCACGCGGAAACCCGCCGAACTCTCTTCCAGTTGTACTTCCCCCGCTGACGAGCGTCTTGCCATCACGCAGTGATGCACACACGTCGGCGAATTCCGCGCGTGCTTCGCCAAGGTCGACATCGGTGCCCGCGAGTCGGCGAAGGAACTCGTCGGTGGGGAAGCGCCAGGTGTATCCCTGGCGTGCGTAGTACCAACCGACGTCGCTGATCTCATACTCGTCGTCAGTGTCGGCAAGAAGGTATCCGAGCACCTGCCACGCAAAGCTCTGTCCGATCTTCGCGGTCTTGATGGTCTTCAGTTCAAGCAGGAGATGATCGAGGATGATGTCGGCGTCGGCGCCCCCGAGGTCGCGTGACCGCGCAAATTCGGGATTCGCCACGACTCTTGAGGAACTTCGGAGTTCAGGAGCCTCGGCCCGGAAGAGTGCGATCATCGCGGCAACGTCACCCGGCACGCGATCGTCGACGAGGCCGAGCAGGTCTTCGAGCGGGGCATTCAGGCCAATGCTCCAGATGGGGGTGTCCAACGCGCGCGGATTGAGGATCCCACCCATGCGATAGACCTGTTCGTACAGTGACAGGAGCCCGCACAGTCGAGCAAGTTCGAGTTCGTCCGGGTGGGCTAGGTCGTCCCCACTCGGATCCATTCGATTCGTCAATCTCGCTAGTGCACGGACTGTCTCCTCCCATCCGGTGTCGGTTGCGCGCTCGCCCATGGGAAGTCGCACGAGATGTGTCCATCCTGCGTGTGCGGCGAACGTCGACGGGTCTGCCGCCTCGAATTCGTAACGCAGGCGGTAGTCGAGCGCCATGCCCGCAATTGACCACGGGAAGAGAGCCTCGTTCGCGGGAAGGATTCGAGCTGCGGGCGGGCTGAAGATGCGAACAACGTCGACTCCGACCGCCGTGCCACGCGGCGTGATGGAATCAGAGCGCTCGCTCGTGTGGGCGAACTTAAGCTCGCGTGTCCCAGGAAACCTGTGCGCGAAGTAGACCCGGACCGGGCTATCAGGGTCTGCAAGGTGTCTCGTGAGTGACACAGGTCCATTGTCTCCACACGACGGCGTGCCATGCATCCTTGACGCACCCCGCGTCCACGCCGACTACGCTTGCACGTCGCCAGCCTCGCTCACATCTAGCAGTGTTGGCCGACTCGGAGTACTCGCCGACTAGGCTGGAGATCGGCGAGTCTAGTCGACACCCAACACTTCTGTAGGAAGTCAATCTAGTTGGCCAATTCTCACGCTTGAAGTTGGCCAAAGCGGCAGCTCTTTCGGCGCTGCCTGTCAATCTAGTTGGCCAATCGAGGCGCCGGACGTGCCCAGCGATGACAACAGTAATCACCCCCAGTTCATGCGGACGGGCGCGTTGCGGAGCGAAAGTGTCTCGCCCGCGACTTTCGGGCGCGACACTTTCACTCGCCGCTGACTAGGCACCTTGCGCGCAGTTCTGCACCAAGAACGTAACTGTCGAACAGCTCGGGGTGGGCCCGCGCACAAGGGGAGCGAAGTAGTCGGTTCTGCGGACTAAGGCGCCCGGTTCGTGGCGCCCCGGTAGCACGGTTCGAAATCGGGCTGCTGGCTGTGCTGATCGATGTCGTCCTGCACCGCGCGGTACACCTCGTCGTCGCTCGCTTCCAAGTCAACGATCACGCTGTGCAGAGCCAAGCAATCAATGACGCTGGCTCGAACGGCATGGAAGTCGTCGGACTGAGCCTGCAACGAAGACGGCTGGCGGAAATAGAACTCCTGCGCGTACCCCATGTACTTTGCGTAGCAGGCGTTCATGAGGGTGTGAGCTTCGTCATCGGTCTGGCCCGGACCGCCGCGAGCCCCGAACTGGGGGAGAAGGACACCGGGGACGCTCTCAGCGGAAGGCAACACGAACGCGTCGACACCCGCGTCGGTGAGACACTGCACTACGGCGTCGTTCAGACCGACCATGTCCTCGTAGGTTAATACCTCGCCCGCAAGCGCGCGTTCGAGGAGTTGGATTTGAATGTCGGCGACGCTTGCGTCCTTCGCTTGTTGGACGTACCCCTTGAGTTCCTCGATGTTCGACGCTTCAAGTTGTGACGGGCTCTGGGACGAACAGGCGGTGAGCGCGAGCGCGCTCACCGCCAGCGCCCATCGGGCAAGTGTTGCAGACGTCACCGGTACAAGTACCTCGATTCCTGTCCGCTCTTAATGAAGTGCTGAGACTTCACCACGTACGTACCCGCAGGTGCGTAGTTCCAGACTTGTTGCTGGGAAGACCAGTACCCCTGGTCCCAGTACGCGGCGCCGCCAGAGGGCTGGACGTACAGGTCCACCAGCATGTAGGCGCATGTCGAAGTTCCGGAAGTTTGGTAGTTCTCGCCCCAGTTCGAACCGTTGTAGGCGGTGCTCGTACAGTTGCTGTAGTTCAGTGGGCCGTAACTCGCACTTGCCGGCGCGGACGATACGACCGCTACCAACGTCGCCGTCACGGCCGCCAACGCCACTCGTACCCTAATTGTTCTGCGCACCCTATTTTCCCCTTTCCTGCGCATTCCGGCTAAGTTGTCCTAGCCTGAAGTCAACTCTGGCATCGATGCACCGAGGTCGCAACTCGAACGACGCAATTCGCTGTTGCGGAGGGTTCTAGGGCGGGCTCCACTGGAAATGGGCGAACGATCACAGGCTCACGATGCATGCCTGCTTGAAGATGAAAGGCTAGCCCCGCAAGCGCGCCGCAGGGGCGCGGCGACAGCCTGTGGCGGACGCAAACACGACTGCCGCCACCGCGATTGATCGGTGGATGGGTACCCGTCGCTTCGTGTGGCTTCGCCCCCTGCTATTCACGCGAAGGCATGGATCATGCGAAACTCCGAGTAGCCGGGATCCTGCCCTCTCTTCTGGATGTCATCCCCGACCATTGCGTTCCGTTCGGCCCCCGTGCTCTTGGGGTCGATGACATGGCCCCGAGCCGCGAGGCAGTCGCGTACCTTGGGGCTGACGCATTCGGCCATTTGCGCCTTCAGCACGAAGGGCTTCGAGATATACGCCGACATCAGGCAATCGATCTACTTTGCGTTGCTGCCGTCGAATACTGCGTCAGTCGCGGCTGTTGGCGCGCCGCCCGGAGGAGTGGCCAGGTAGTCCGGAGCTTCAATCCTCGAGCCCGAAGCGAGCTCGTAGTGCGTCTGGATCTCAACCGCGAAACGGCAGTCTCCAGGTACTGAACCAACTTGTTCTGGGCGAGGCCAGCGCCCTCCAACGTCAACTCGCCAGCGTGCGCCGCGCGGCCTAGAACGTCGATCGGGTCTTGCGAGGCGTTGGCGTCCTTCGCCCTGTCGAACTGCTGCTCGAAGACATCAACTTGGGGAAGCGGACTGAAAGGCGGCTCTGCGGGCGAACACGCGGGACCGGTTCCGTACCAGTGGACGGACTCTTCCTCTTCACTGTCGGGTTTCATTGACGCTATAGAAATACCCCCGACATACCAACATCGCCGCGCGTTCCATCCGCAAAGGTGGTAGCCCACCCGTTGGGGTTCGACGCGTTGCCAATG
>CAZTJX010000083.1:0-7511 GCA_964613755.1 uncultured Demequinaceae bacterium
GGAGGCCCCGTCGGGAGACGACGACGTGGTCGACGCCGAGATCGTCGACGAGGACGAGTCCAAGTAGCCCATGGACGAGACCCCCGAGACCCCTGAGACGCCCGATGCTCCCGGCACCAGAGACGACGCCGACGACGCCTTCGAGGCGGAGCTCGCCGAATTTGTTGCCGGCGAGACGGAGGCCGCCGACGCCCTGAGCCTCGCCCAGGCGAAGGCGGCCGAGCACCTCGACGACCTGCAGCGGCTCCAGGCGGAATACGTCAATTACCGCAAGCGCGTCGACCGCGATCGACAACTCGCGGGAGAGGTCGCGGCGGCCAAGGTCGTCGAGACGCTTGTCCCCGTGCTCGACGACATTGCTGGGGCGCGCGAGCACGGCGAACTCGAGGGCCCATTCGCGGCCATCGCCGAGAAGCTCGAGACGACGCTCGCACGACTCGGGTGGGCAGCGTACGGCGAGGTCGGCGACCCGTTCGATCCCGCGATCCACGAGGCTCTGATGTCCGCCCCCGACCCGGAGGTCGACGCCCCGACCATCCGCGAGGTCGCGCAGCGTGGGCATCTTCTCGGCGACAAGATCCTTCGCCCCGCGCGCGTGGTCGTCGCCCAGCCCGAGTAGCCGGCCCGTCGAGCCCAGGAGGGAAGACCCGTGGCTAGCCAGGATTGGTTCAACAAGGACTTCTACGCGACCCTGGGCGTCCCCAAGGGCGCCGACGACGCCACGATCAAGAAGGCCTATCGCAAGCTCGCGCGGAAACTCCACCCCGACGCGAACCCCGGCGACGCGAAGTCGGAGGCCAAGTTCAAGGATGTCGGCGAGGCCTACGCCGTCCTGTCCGATCCGGAGAACCGGAAGCAGTACGACGCGATCCGCGCTATGGGTGGCGGCGCGCGCTTCCAGCCGGGAAGTGCAGGGGGCGCGGGATTCGAGGACGCCTTTAGCGGCATGTTCGGGCGAGGTGGGCGCGGCGCGCGCGGCTCGGGCCAGGTGCCCCCTGGGTTCGAGGACCTCCTCGGAAACCTCTTCGGAGGCGGCGGGTATTCCATGGGCCCCCAGCCCGGAGTGGACCTCGCCGCGGCAACCGAGGTGACCTTCCGCCAGGCCGCAGAGGGAGCAACGATCCGCCTCAGCGTGAACGGACGGACCGTGAACACGAAGATTCCCGTGGGCGTGCGCGATGGGCAGAAGATCCGCATCAAGGGCAAGGGGCAGGCCAGCCCCAACGGTGGCCCAGCTGGCGACCTCGTGCTCACCGTCCACGTCTCGCCGCACCCCGTCTTCACGGCCGACGGATCGAATCTTCGCGTGCGCGTTCCCGTCACCTTCTACGAGGCCGCACTCGGTACCCAGCTCGACGTGCCCACTCTCGACGGCGGTACGGTACGAGTCAAGGTGCCCGCCGGTACGGCATCGGGAAAGACTCTGCGCGTCAAGGGCCACGGACTCAAAGCCAAGACGGGGACTGGCGACCTCCTGGCAACCATTGAGGTGCAGGTCCCTGCGAAACTCAGCGGTCGCGCCAAAGAGGCGCTCGCCGCGATCGAGGACGACTTCCCCGGCCGCGAGACTCGGGCCGAGCTCTACCGGAAGGCCGCGACATGACGCCAGACGTCGACGAACCGGTGTTCCCCGTCTCCGCGGCCGCGGAACTCGCGGGTATGCACGCCCAGACGCTGCGGCAGTACGACCGCCTTGGCCTCGTGGTGCCACGTCGGCGCCTCGGCGGTGGACGGCGCTACTCGCTGCGCGATGTCGCGACGCTCCGAGAGGTCCAGCGAATGAGCCAGGATGAGGGCATCAACCTTGCGGGAATCGCGCGCATTCTCGCGCTTGAGGAGCGTGTGACGCGACTCGCCGAGGAGGTTGAGCGCCTCCGCCCACGAGCGGACACGGGATCCCGGGTCTTCACGTCGGGTCCCGACGGCCGCGTCATCATCGTCGAGCGCGGTAGGCGCGTAGGTCGTAGTGAGGGCCGCGCGCTCGTCCTGTGGCGCCCGATTCGATAACGCGCCGCGGGGTACTAGGACGTCTCGATCAGCACGGTCTTGATGCGCGCTTTCGCCCCTACGGTGATCCGGACATCCCGCTTGGCAACCCCCATGTGCGCCGCAATCGCGGCCTCGACCGCGGCATTCGCGGCGCCCTCGATAGCCCGCTCCCGCACGTATACCGTGAGCATGCCATCGGTCCCCCTCTCAATGAGGGGACCCTTCCGGCTTCCGGGTTTCACCCTGACCCGTATCTTCGTCTGGCTCACAGTAGCGAGCCTAGTTTGCTCGCACGCGGCGCAGCTTCCAGAGCCGCGACCATAGGAGGAACGCGGCCACCGGGATGATAAGGAGCCAGGGCGATTCCACCCGGCACCGCACGCTGTCTCCTACACTGGCGCCATGCCCATCGACGTTGCCCGCGCCCGCTCAGAAACCCGAGCCGCCGACACCGTGATCCACCTCAACAACGCCGGATCCTCGCTGCCTCCCGCGATCGTCATGGATACGGTCCACGAGCAGTTGCGCGCGGACGAGGTCTTCGGTCCGTATGAGGCGCAGGGGCTCGCGGAGCCCGGCCTCGCTCACGCATACGAGTCCGTTGCCGAGCTTCTGGGTGGCGCGGCTGACGAGATTGCCTTCTTCGGCGGTGCCACCCAGGCGTGGCAAACGGGTCTCTACTCGCTTCCGTGGAAACGCGGCGATCGGATCCTTGCCTCCCAGGCCGAGTACGGATCGAACGTCTATGCGTTTTCGTACCTCGAGGAGCGCTATGGGGTACAGACCGACTACGTCCCCGACGACGAGCGTGGCCAGATTGACGTCAAGGCCCTGACGAACGCCATCGACGACGCGACCCGCCTCGTCGCCGTCACCCATGTCCCCACTTACGGAGGCCTGGTCAACCCGGCCGCCCAGGTGGGAGCGGTCGCCAAGAAAGCCGGGGTGCTGTACCTTCTCGATGCGTGCCAGAGCGTCGGCCACCTGCGCCTCGACGTCAAGGAGCTCGGGTGCGATCTCCTCTCCGGAGCGGGCCGGAAGTACCTCAGGGGTCCGCGCGGCACGGGGTTTCTCTGGGCCAGCCCTCGCGCGCTCGATCAGATGCGACCCGCGTTCGCGGATCAGCGTTCGCAGACATGGACGGGGGAGAGTTCATTCACCTCAGTGGACGGCGCCCGGCGCCTGGAGACGTTCGAACGATCCGTCGCCCTTCAGCTGGGCCTAGGAGCGGCTGCGCGCTATGCCATCTCTTTCGGTACCTCCGCGATCGAAGCTCGGGTGTGCGCGCTTGCCGCAGCATTGCGTGGCATGCTCGCGGAGATTCCCAGCGTGACCATCCAGGATCGGGGTGAGCGTCTCTGCGGGATCGTGACTTTCACCGTCGATGGCTTCAGCGCCGAGCAGGTGCGCGTCGCCATGCGAGAGAACCACATCAACACGTGGAATGTTGCCCGCAGCATGTCCATGCGAGACTTCACGGCCCGCGGAATCGACGAGGTAACCCGCGCGTCCGTCCACTACTTCAACACCGAGGATGAGCTCGCGCACGCGGCCGATGTTGTGCGCGCCCTCGCCGACTGAGAACGCGTCCACACGAGAAATCCCCGGGCCTCGCGCCGAATTCGGCATGAGGCCCGGGGACAAGAACACGCTGCAGCGGCGCTCCGGGAGGAAGGGACGGGGGGAGGTGGACTACCGCTGCAACGTGTTCAGGAGCGTGACCGCGTATGCGTGGTCCTCGGGCAGCGCCTCGACCCATACTCGCGGAGGCTGACGCCAAAGGTTGCCGACTCGCATGCTCGTTGCGCGCTCGGCGATGTGCTCACGAAGGGCGGCGATTCCGGCGCCCAGCGCCTCGCCCCTGTGAACGAGGACCGCGTAGAGACCGTCTCCCAGGTGAGCCATTGGGTGCCCGTCTCCATAGGCCCCGACAAGCGCAGAGCCCACAGCCGCATTCCGCGCGATGCGCTGCCAAACATCGGAGTCCACAACGGAAACGTCAACGATCACGAGTGCGTGCGTGTCAGATACCTTCTCATCGCGCCTGCGAGCCGCACCGTAGACCTCAACCAGCCGCTGAGAGAGGTACTCGATCGTGCCCAGACCGGACTCCGGGTCGGTCATCGTTCCGAGCGCTCCACCTGCGGGATTCCCGCCCGTCCATCCCTCGCACAGCGCGCGAACCGAGCGAATCGGCGTGTCCTCGTATCCGGCCGCACGGAATACGATCGCGAGGTCATCGATCGCTTCGGTGATTCCCACTCCGGCCGTCGCTCGCGCCGCGCCTAGCCGCGAGGCGGAGGGGGCGGTGTCCAGTCCTGCTTCAATAGACTCCACGAGGGCGTCAACGGCGGGTGTGTACCAGTCGCCGGGCCGTAGCCACACGGTCTGAACGCTGGCCGTGCGCCACTCCTCGGTGAGGGTGCTCCCTGATGGAGTCCGGCTTACATCGACGTCGGTCATGCAAGATGAGAGCGGCGTCACTCTCAGTTATGACGCCGTTCTCACGAAAAACTCGCTCGATTTCCCCGGCAAAGATCGTCATGGTGTGACAAACGCCGCACTTCGCCGTGTTGCGTCGAGTCGTGGCGACCAGCGACGATGGTTGTGGGCCTATGTACCCGGACGGAGTGTCCATGGAAGACGCGACGGTAAGCCTCTGGACTGAGCAGTCCAGCGACGCCGAACTCATCGCCGGAGTACGATCCGGCGAGTCGGCGGCTTTCGGCGTGCTCTTCGAGCGTCACGGCTCCGCCGCACGCCGAGTGGCAGGCATGTATTCGGCCGTAGCGAGCGACGTTGACGACATCGTCGCCGAGGCCTTCGCACGGGTCCTCAAGGCGCTTCAGCAGGGCGACGGTCCCGATATGGCCTTCCGCGCCTATCTCTTCACCGTGGTTCGCCGCACGGGCCTCGACATGATCGCGAAGGGCAAGAGGACTCGCCCTGACGAGGACATGACGACGCACGACCAAGCCGTCGGATACGAGAAGCCAAGCGACGAACCCGCGCTCGACAGCTTTGAGCAGAGTGTGGTCGCCAGTGCCTTCAAGTCACTCCCCGAGCGGTGGCAGGTCGTCCTGTGGTACACGGAGATCGAGAAGAAGTCACCCGGCGAAGTCGCGCCCGTCCTCGGCCTCAGTCCCAATGGAGTGGCGGCTCTCGCCTACCGTGCCCGCGAAGCCCTTCGCCAGGCCTACCTACAGCAGCACCTTGCGACGACCGACAATGTCGAATGCCTTTCGGTGTCCGAGAGCCTCGCGGCCTACGTTCGTGGCGGTCTGACGAAGCGTGAACACGCGAAAGTCGAGACGCACGTCGAAGCCTGCGAACGTTGCGCCGCACTCGTGGGGGAACTTGAGGACGTCAACCGAGGCCTTCGTGCCGTGATCGCGCCTCTGGTTCTCGGTCTGCTCGGGGTAGGGGCTCTTGAGTCGAGCCTTCCGATCGGCGGGATCGGCGCCGCGCAGTTGGGTGCGGGCGCAGCAAGCGGCGCTGCCGGCACCGCGGCGAGCACCGCGGCGAGCACCGCGGCGGGAGGTCTGGCTAGCGGAGTCGCCGCTGGTGCGGGAGCGGGGACCGCCGTGGGACTTAGCGGCCTCTTGGCACGCATGGTTACGGGCGCGCAGGGTGGTACGACCTCAGCCCAAGCGACTTCCGGATTCCTCGCCAGTACCTTCGGCTCCGGCTCCGGACTCCTGACCGGCGTTGCCGCGACCGTGGGGGTCACCGCCCTCGCGGTGGCATCCGCCGGAATCGTCGGCACTCTGGGTATCCACGGCACTCCTGACGTCCTGGCTGACCCGGTAGGTACCGTCGACTTCGTGGTCGACGCGGCGCCGCTACCGGGCACTTCGGACCTTCCCGTCTACATTCCCGATCGCAACGTCAGCAATGAGACTCCGACGACCCCCACACCCTCTACGGTTCCTGGTTCAGGTGACACGGGCACGGGTGATGACACGGGCACGGGTGGCGACACGGGCACGGGTGGCGACGTCATCGCGGCAGGCAAGCGGGTGGAGGTATCGGTGCCGGGCGGCGGCAAGTTCTCCCTGTCCGCGCCGAGCCCGACCCTCTCGATGATCGTCAGCAACCCCTCCGGCCAGGGCTCAACCCGGATCACGGCGTCCTTCGTCCTCCCCGCAGGTGTGGTGTTTGCTACGACACTCGATAAGCACGGTGACCCTGAGCTTGTCGTGTCCGACTGGACCTGCAGCGTCTCGTCCGACAAGACGGCGGCGTCATGCGAGTCTCCCTCGTTGCGCGGGGGAGGAAGCAAGGCTCTCGTTCTCCCTGTGACGGTGACCGCGGCGCTCGCCGACGACGCCACGACCACCGTGACCGTCTTGACGAGCATCGAGGCTCTGACGCCCGCCCACGTTCCAACGACGGGCGCGCCAGCCACCCCGCCTCCGGACCCGCTCGATGTCGGCCTCTCGTTCTCCGCCGGTGCACTGGGCTACATCGAACTCGCGGCCAATTCTCCGGTGATTCCCATTCGCATCCACAACACCGGCACCGACAACTCGACGTCCGTGACGGTCGCCGTCACTCCGCCGTCTGGCGTGACGTTCTCGGGTCCCGGCTCCGGCGGCTCGGGTTACGCCCGAGGAGGCGAGAGCCGCCTCGGCGAGTGGCTGTCTTTCGCGGCGGGCGCAACGACGATCGGCGACTGGACCTGTAACATCACCGCCTCGCTCGCGACCTGCACCATTCCTTCCGTCGCGGCTGGCTCCATCGAGTGGCTGAACCTCGACGTCACCGTGGCGGGCTCCCTCGCGAGCGACGCCGAAACGACGATCGTCGTTTCCGACGAAGAGGGATTCACCTCCGTCGTTACGATTCCCACAGGTGTCGCTCCCACCGGGCGCGATGGCTCACTCCTCTTCGCAGCGGAAGGCAATCTCGACACGACGATTGCTGGCGGGATGTTGATGTCCTGTGACCAGAGCGACGAGGACTGTGTCAAGGCCCTCCAATACGACGACAACGCGAACAAAGACTCGAACAACAACAACGCGTGGGAGATGGAAGAAGTCAACACCGAAGGGGGAACGCGTAACTCGGCATCGACGATCATGACCGTACCGACGGACGCGACCGTCCTTGTCGCCTATATCGTATGGTCGGCAAACCACGGGCCCGCGGACGGCTTCACCGGCCCTATGGACAGCGCCTCCGTTCGACCCCCCGGCCAGACGAGCTACATCTCGATCGCCGCCGACGAGGTCTCCACGTGGACCGACCCGGGCGGGCGCGTCTACTACCAGGCCCGGGCCGAGGTCACCGATCTGGTCCAGCAGTACGGCGGTGGCTCCTGGGCGCTCGCCGATATTGCCGTGAGCGATGGCCTGACCGATCCTGATCCGTCCTACTTCGCTGGCTTCGCACTGATGGCCGTCTACGAGTTGGCCATCCTTCCGAAGAGCAACGTCGCGATCTACAGCGGAGCCGACCCGGTCACCAAGGAGGACGACGCCGACTACACGTTCGCCACCGAGGACGAGAGCGAGGTCGAC
>CAZTJX010000084.1:0-7188 GCA_964613755.1 uncultured Demequinaceae bacterium
GATATGAGATAGAGAACCTTCGGTCCGGGCGACTCGACCCCCAGGCTGTCGATTGCCGTCGCATCGTGGATCGCGACGACCCAACCGCTTTCCACCGATTCGAGGATCGCCTCGGTCAGCAGCTCGCTTTCGGGGACGTGGGGAGCAACCGTCACCTGCCGCTCGACGAAGGCGGGCGGCGGGCTCACGGACACGCTGGGCGAGGCAGACGCGGTCGGTGTCGGTGTGGGGGTGGGTGACGGCTCCGGAGTCGCTTCCGCGAACGGCCACCAGCCCGCGAACCAGGCCCCACCTACCAGCGCGAGCACCGCGATCACGGCGGCAATCCCCGCCACGACCTTCCCACCGAGCCTCGCCATTCCCGCTCCTCCGTGTGCCGAGTCTCAAGGCACCCGCACGTCGCACGTCACGAAGGCTAGGCTCATGGACGTGAGCGACGTCCCCGTCCAGGTGTCCCAGACCTTCGATTCCGCGCGGTGGCGCGCCATCGACGGCTTTCCTAATGGTGACATTACCTACCATCGCTGGGTTGATCGCGCAGGGCGCGACGACGAGCACGACCTTCCCGCCGTTCGGATCGCCTTCAATCGACCCGAATTGCGCAATGCCTTCCGTCCACAGACGGTCGACGAGCTCTATCGTGCACTCGATCACGCGCGCCAGACGCCCGACGTCGCGGCCGTCATCCTCACCGGAAACGGGCCCTCGCCGAAGGATGACGTCTGGGCCTTCTGTTCCGGCGGAGACCAGAGCGTCCGCGGCAGGGACGGATACCTCTACGAGGGCTCGGCTGCCGAGGCGCCGGAGCACGGGGGCCGCCTCCACATCCTTGAGGTCCAACGCCTCATGCGCACCTCCCCCAAGGTCATCATCGCCGCGGTGAACGGCTGGGCCGCCGGAGGGGGACACAGCCTCCACGTGGTGGCCGATCTCTCCATCGCGAGCCGGGAGCACGCGCGTTTCAAGCAGACGGACGCCACGGTCGGGTCCTTCGACGCAGGGTACGGGAGTGCCCTTCTGGCGCGGCAGGTCGGTGACAAGCGCGCAAGGGAGATCTTCTTCCTCGCGCGGGAGTACTCGGCCGAGGAGGCCGAGCGCTGGGGCGCCGTCAACGAGGTCGTCGATCACGAGAGGCTCGAGGATCGTGCGCTCGAGTACGCGGCACTCGTCGCGGCCAAGTCACCCCAGGCGATTCGGATGCTGAAGTTCGCCTTCAATCTTGCCGACGACGGCCTAGCAGGCCAGCAGGTCTTCGCGGGGGAGGCGACGAGGCTCGCCTACATGACCGAGGAGGCGCAAGAGGGAAGGGACGCATTCCTGGAGCGACGCGAGCCAGACTGGACCCGGTTCCCCTACGCGTTCTAGACGGAGACGCTCGCTATCGGCTCGTCGTGATCTTCTTGGAGTCGAAACTCAACTCCTGGACCTCGCCCGTGCCCGACGACGGAAGAAGCTCGACCCACGTGTTCCCTGGCTCGAGTGAAACCGGGACACCGTCGAGCGTCGTCAGATGGAAGGTATCGAAGCGATCGGCCTTCGCCCAGCGAATCTCGATGTACTGCCCACCCGACGCGACGTAACCGACGCCTGCGGTCGTGCCCACGAGGAGTGTCTCGGGATCGGCGGAGTACTTGTATCGGACGCGCGCACGAAGAATCACGACGTTCGCAGCAGAGATCTGCTTTCCGTCCTGCTGAAGGTGTTTGTCGGACCCCTGGTAGCGGAGCCACCTGCCCGATCCCGCGTCCCACTTCCAGTGCTGCGTTTGAGTCCTGGAGAACTTGAGGTCGATCTTCGCCACAGGGGTACCCGCCACGACGGCGGTCGCCGAGTCCTCGGGATAGGCGAAAGTGAACTGGTCGGTTGCGGGCTTGGCGCCCTTCGGTGTCGCGCACTTGGCAACCTCGGTGAGGTGCACGTAGGTCGAGTACGGACGCCACTTCCCCTTCCTCTGGTAGAAGGCGGCTCGGCAGTTCCTGAGGTCCTCGGCGATGTACACCTGGCCTGGTAGCGCGAGTGCGTCGCGCAGGGGTCCCGATGCCGCCCCGGAGAAGGTGAGCGCTCCGCGGAAGGAGCCGAAGATGTAGGGATCCATGGGGCGCATCGATCGGGTGTTGCCCACGACCTCGGGGTACTTGCTGTGGAAGACGGCAACGAACCGCGTCCATCCCCCCTTTGCCATGTACTCCTCAAACACGATGTCGGCGTGCTGGAGTCCCTCCTGGGGGATGGCCTTGTTGGTGCCCGTGCTGTTGTCGATCTTGACGGCGATCGCGATCCTCTCAAGGTCCGCCTCTGCCGCCTCGGTCGCATCGAGCCCGGTCAGCGGCCAGACGACCGCCGGTTTCGGATCCTCCGGAGGTGACGGTACGGATGTGCGGTTCTCGAAGGGGATGCCGGTGCTCGTCACCGCGGGCGGGACGATCTCCTCGGGAGCACATGCGGCAAGGGCCACGATCGCGAAAGCGAGCGTGGCAGCGTGGAAGCTGCGGGTGGTGCGAGTCATAGCCGACAGTCTAGGCACGCATAGGCTGAGAGCGTGACCTATGCGAGCCTGTCCCAGGATCCTTGCGCGGCTATCGCGGCCGCCCTGGCGAACGAGGTTCGTGGAGTGACCGTCGCAACGTCGGGGTCCAGCGGTGAACCGCGCGCTGCGCTCGTGGGGGGAGCCGCGCTCCGCGCCTCGGCAAGCGCGACACACGAACGCCTCGGTGGCCCCGGTCGGTGGCTCCTCGCCCTTCCGCCCGACCGTATTGCCGGGGCCCAGGTGCTCGTCCGCTCCCTCCTTTCTGGCCATCCCGCAGTACACATGCGTCCGGGAAGCTTCGATCCGCCCACCTTCGCCGAGGCCGCGCGCGCGGCGAGAACCGATACGCCCAGCGGCGTTCCGCTCTACGTCTCCCTCGTGCCGACCCAGATCCGGCGCGTGATCGCGGATCCCCAAGCCGCCTCCGCGCTCGCGATCTTCGACGCCATCCTCGTGGGCGGGGCACCCCTTCCTGATGAAGACGCTCCCCCTAACGTCGTCACAACCTACGGGTCCACCGAGACTTCGGGCGGGTGTGTCTATGACGGCGTTCCCCTTCCCGGGATCGATGTGATGCTCGACGACGAGGGACGCATCCACATCTCGGGACCGGTGCTCTTCGACGGCTACGCCGACGGAGAGGACGACGGAACGGAGATTCGCGATGGAAGGCGTTGGCTCCGCATGCCGGATGTGGGAGAACTCGCCGATGGGGTGCTGTCGATTCTCGGGCGCACCGACGACGTCATCGTCACGGGCGCATTCAAGGTTCATCCCGACATGGTTGAGCGGGCACTCGTCGCGCTGCCTTCGATCGCCGAGGCTGCCGTCGTCGCTGTGCCGGACGACGAGTGGGGCGAGAGAATCGTCGCCCTCGTCGTCCCCGCGCCCGGATCGGGAGGCCTCGAAGCGAGCCTCCTCCGCGCGGCCCTCGCGACCGCGCTTCCCCGGCACGCCCTTCCACGTGAGACGGTCGTCGTCGAGAGTCTCCCGTACCTCGACTCTGGCAAGATCGACCGGAGGACCACACGGGCCCTTGCCCTTGCATCACCTGGAGGTCCTCGTGCCCGCGACGATGCGTGACTGGATCCGCGGAGCGCGTCCCAAGACGCTCGCGACCGCAATCGCCCCTGTCGCCGTTGGCTCGGCCTCCGCGCATGCCATTGGGGCCTTCCGGCCGGGAATCGCCGCGCTCGCCCTTGGCGTCGCCCTCGCACTCCAGATCGCGGTGAACTTCGCCAACGACTACTCGGACGGAGTGCGGGGAACGGACATCAACAGAATTGGGCCGGAACGCCTCGTCGCCTCGGGCAAGGTGGCCCCCTCTCGAGTCAAGGCCGCCGCGTTCGTCGCATTCGCCGTCGGTTCCCTGCTGGGTCTCGCGATGACGCTCGCCTCGCACGAGTGGTGGCTCCTCGCCGTTGGGGCGGCGGCCATCGTCGCCGCGTGGACGTACACCGGCTCCTCCCGTCCGTACGGCTATCGCGGGTGGGGAGAGGTCAGCGTCTTCGTGTTCTTCGGGCTCGTGGCGACGCTCGGCACCATGGCCGCCCAGGCGGGGACCGTCACCTGGTGGTCCGTCGTCGGGGCAACCGGGGTCGGCCTTTACGCGGTCGCCATGCTGATGGTGAACAATATCCGCGACCTGGACACCGATCGCCTCGCAGGGAAGAAGACCCTCGCGGTCCGCCTCGGAAACGCGGCCTCGCGTCGTCTCTTCGCGGCCTCGGTCACGCTCCCGCTGATCGCGGGGGTCGTGATCGCGAGCGCGCGACCGTGGGCTCTTCTCGTCCTCGTGCTTGCCGCGCCCGCGGTGATTCTCGCGGTCGCGATGCGTGCGGGGCTCGCGGGACGACCGATGATCGCCGCGTTCGCGGGAACAAGCGCCATCGGACTCGGCTACGGACTGCTGTTGGCCCTCGGAATCGCGATCGGCTAGCGCGGCGAGGGACGAGACCGGACCCCGCGTCGTCGCTCCTCTCGGGGTTAGGCTCGGACCATGCGATTCGCACTCCTCATGCTCCTCTACGTTGCGCCGGCCGTGTACTGCATCGCCGACGCTCTCCAGCACCGCGACCACGAACCGCATGGGCTGCCCAAGGTTCTGTGGGTGATCATCATCCTTCTGTTCCCGCTCGTGGGAGCGGGGGCGTGGATCGTCCTGGCCGTGCGAGCGCGTCAGCCATCGCGACCGACTCCGCGTCCACTTGCCCCCGACGATGATCCCGACTACCTCATATGGCTCCGAGAACAGGAACGGCGCCGGAAACACGGTGACTAGGGCGCGCCGGGTGCTTCGTAGAGGGCCTCGATCTGTGGTCCGATGACGCCGACGTCGAACGCCAGCACGCGTGCCTCCTGCTCGGCCCTGATGGCGGAGCGTAGCGATGAGTCCCTGATGAGCCGAGCCAGGAGTGCAGCGAAGGCGACGGTGTCTCGGGGATCGATAAGGACGTCGGAGCCGTCGCCAAGGACGGATCGATAACCAGGATTGTCACCCCCGACCACGACGCCGGTGCCGCTTGCCATGGCCTCGATGAGGACGATTCCGAAGCTCTCACCCCCAGTGGCGGGGAAGACTGCGATGTCGGTGTTGCCGTAGAACGCGGGCTTCTCGTCCTCGGGTACGAATCCCGGCATCTCCACCAGGTCGCCGAGGCCGTGCCTCTCGATTGCCCGCTCGACATCGGCAGCGAGCGGACCCCGCCCTGCGATGGTTACTCGCACCCGTTCACGGATCCGCGGTGCCAGGGCCCCGAGGGCCTCGACCAACTCGAGGACGCCCTTGCGCTGCACGAGTCGGCCGAGGAACGCGAGGTGAAGAGGCCCCGAGGGATCGTGAGAACGGGTCTGCGCGGCTCCGGCGGTCGCGAGCGCCGAAACCGAGATCGGAATCCCGATGACCTGAGCGCTCATGCCGAAGGACGCGCGGGCGAACTCGGCCGCCGGAGCGGACACCGCGCAGAAGCGGTCAAACACCCGAAGATTCCGACGGAGGACGAACCCGAGGAGCCGGGTGCCGAGCGACGCGAGCCACCCGTTCGGAAGGATATGGAAGGTGCCGACGATCGTTACGTCGCGACCCTGGACACGACGGGCCTGGCGAACGAGCCTCGCCGAGAACAGCGGCGAGTGGGGCATCTGAACGTGGAGAACGTCGAACTGCTCGCGCTCGACGAACGCACGTAGGGTTCGACGCGACGCGATCCGCGGAATGCGCAGGCCATTGCCGTTGAAGGTCACCTGGAAGTTGCCGACCAAGGAGTGTAGGGGCTGCTCGAGATCCGTGCGGGTCGCGGAAGAACACACGTAGTGGACGTCGTGCCCCGCGGAAGCGAGGTACTTCCCGACGGTCAGCACGTACTGCTGAACCCCGTCGGGGCGATCGAGGCTGTCGTCGAGAACAAGGGCGATCTTCATCCGACGGGGCCCCCGCGCAGGGGTGAGGGCCTCATCGCGGGACCTCGACCAGGGCCGCGGGCTCCACGTATTCGACGGCAACGATCTCGCCGTCCTCGACCGTCAGGCTCGTGACGGAGGCGAGCGCGCACTCGCGAGCCGACGGGTGGTGCGCGAGTCGTCGACCCTCCGCTCCAAGCCGAGTCACCCAGATAGGGAGTTGGTGGCTCACGAAGACGGTCTCGCGCGCGGGTTCTGCCGCTGCGGCCTCAAGTACGGCGGCAGTCATCCGATCTCGCTGGAGCGCGTAGGGCTCGCCCCAGGACGGCCTCCACGGATTCCGAATACGCCAGAGCGTTCGGGGATCGAGGGCGAGCCGGGCAATCGGGCGAATCCGTCTACCCTCCCAGACGTTGCCCGCCTCGATCAGGCGGTCGTCCGTCTCGACGGGCAGGTCAAGCGCGTTCGCGATCGTCGCGGCCGTCTGCTGTGCCCGAAGCAGCGGAGAGGAGATGACTCTGGCGATGTCCCCGCCGGAGGAGGCCAGATAGCGAGCCGTCACTACCGCCATCTGCTGCCCTGCGTCGGAGAGTCGGAAGTCCGGCAGGCGACCGTAGAGCACGCCCCGGGGATTGTGGACGTGACCATGACGGACGAGGTGAACGACGGACATGCCCCTAGTCTCCCAAACCTCGGTGCGAGCGGATCACGCGAGTACCGCGCGAACCCAAGGGGTGAGCCTACGTCACGGGCGCGACGAGCCCCTAGGTAGGGTGGGACGCGTGACGCCGACGGACTCTGACGAGGCGACGGGAGGGCGACGGAAGATCGCCGCCTTCTTCGACGTCGACAACACGATCATCCGCGGCGCCAGCGCGTATCACATCGCCAGGGGCCTACGGCGACGCGGCTTCTTCACACGCAGGGACGTGATCAGGTTCGCGTGGGAGCAGGCCAAGTACCTCACGATCGGCGAGACCAAGCGCCAGATGAACGACTTGCGCGAGGAGGCCCTGTCGATCATCAAGGGGTGGAGCGTCGCGGAGATGACCTCGATCGCCGAGGACGTCTACGACGAGGTACTCGCGCTCCGGATCTTCCCGGGCACGAAGCGCATCCTCGATCATCACATCGAGGAAGGCCACGAGGTGTGGCTCGTGACGGCGTCGCCGGTGGAGATCGGGCGCATGATCGCGCGCCGTCTTGGCGCAACAGGGGCGCTCGGAACGATTGCGAAACACGAGCGCGGCTACTACACCGGA
>CAZTJX010000085.1:0-7130 GCA_964613755.1 uncultured Demequinaceae bacterium
CAGATCCGAGTCGGCGTCTATCCGGCGGTCGATCCCGAGGACGTCAGGGCACTCACACGGTGTATCGATTGGGTGGTGGCCAGGAGCGATGAGCCGCACGGTGGAGGTATCGCCAGTTCGTAGGCACTCACGCGCCCGCTTCCTCGTCCTCATTCCCCTCCTTCCCGCGCTCGCCGCACTCGCCTTTGTCGCCATGGTGCCCCTCTCGGCCGTGAGCTCCAATGAGGTCGCCCAGTCGCTCCCGGGATCGGTCATCCAGCCCGCCGCCGCACCTGCGCAGGCGACGCCTGCGGTCTCGGCATCCCCTTCTCCGAGCGCGGCCGCCGCCGAGATCTTCACGGCGCCCCCCATCAAGGTGCTCCCCCCGCCGCCGCCGGTCAGGAAGTCCTCCGGCCACTGTTCTTCTGGCGCGACGTACGGCTCCTACGAGTGCAAGAACTTCGGCTACCTCAACCGGGCACGCGCAAACGCGGGCCTTCCTGGCCTTGCGTGGAGCTCCGGCCTCGCGAACACCGCGCGAAGTTGGGCGAGGTACCTCGCCGACAACAACGTCACCGGCTCGGATATCCATCACAGCACGATTTGGAAGAACGGCGAGAACCTCTACTGGATCAGTGGAGGCTCGGGCGGCGACCTCGCGGTACGTGCCCACAACGCCTTCATGGCCTCGAGCGGGCACCGGGCCAACATTCTTCGCTCTTCGTTCCACTCGGTCGGTATTGGGGTCGCTCACGGCTCCGGCGGCTGGTACCTCGTCCAGAACTTCTCGTTCTAGTCGAACACTAAGGTCCCCGCTCCCTCACTCAGCCTCCACGGCGGGATCCAACGCGCGAGCAGTCCCGTCGCCGCCACGCCGATCGCGCCCACCGCGACGATACCGACGGGTAGCGAGGCAAGAGCCCCGAGAGACACGATGGCGGGTCCCACCAGCCCACCCCCATCCTGAAGCACCATCCACAGTCCCATGAAGACCTGTCTGCCCTCTGCGGGCGCGACATCGCTGCCGAGCGTCATGAGGAGTCCCGAGCCCCAGCCGTTTCCGAGTCCCAGAACGATCGCCGCGACGGTAATGGTAGCGACGCCCGTGGTGAGGGGAAGAAACAGGAGGCCAATACCCAGCAGGAGGGTCGACGGAATGGCCGTCCATCGACGCCCCCTCTGGTCCATCACGATCCCCGCCGGCAGGAAGAGCACCATGTCGACCGCCGCGGAGATTGCGAAGATAGCCGAGGCTGCTCCGTCCGAGAGGCCGAGATGCTCCGCCCAGAGGGGAAGGGCAGCGATGCGGGCCGCACGTACCGCGCCCGTCAGGGCCACGGCGAGGCCGAGCGTCCCGAGGACCCGCCGATTCTCTCTCATGACGCGCGCGGGAGAGAGGTGCCGCAACTGCGGCGCATGAGCGGGAGAACGCCACACGCGCGCCGCCAGAAGCGCTCCCGCGCCGACGAGCATCGCCCCCGCCGCGAATACGTAGGCCGCCCTCAACCCGACGTGATGAATAACAAGGGCGCCTGCCAAGGGTCCGAGGAAGTTGGCGATGCGCCAGATCCCAGCGAGCGTCGTGAGCCCGCGTGCGCGGAAACGGTTCGGCACGATCTCCACCACTTGCGAGAGGCGCGAAACGTGAGCGAGCGCGTGGCCCGCACCAAGGAGGGCCGCACCGACGATGAATGGCACGAGGGCGGTGCTCGCCGCGCAGAGAAGGGAGGCGAGCGCGGTCCAGACCATCCCCGCGAGGGCGGCGCGGGGAGAACCCCATCGGGCGGCGAATCCGCCACCGAACGAGCTTCCCGCGATGCGTCCGAGAGCATACGCGCCGACCGCTCCCGACGCGATTGCGGCGGAGGCCCCCATACGGACCGGGGAGAGGGCGAGAATCGGGTAGATCGCCCCGACACCGATCTCGAAAAGAAAAGTCGGCAAAAATACCGACGCCCCAAGGCTACGGGCGACCGCGGGCCGCGGGGCGTCGTCCCGCACCGTCGGTCTACTTCGCGGGGTCGTCGACCGGTTGGTCGGTGGAGTCGGCGTCCTCGGAGGTCACCTCGGCCGTTTCGATGATCGTGTCCTGTGGTGCATCGTCGGGGGTCATGTCCGCCGTCTCGGCGGCGGCGTCTTCCGCCTGTTCCTCGGGGGCATCTCCGGCAATCTCCGGGGACTCCACGGCGTCTGTGGCAACCTCCGGTGCGTCCTCCGCAGCAAGGTCGATGCGATCGATGTCCATGGTGTCGATGACGGGCTCGTCGGCCGGCCACCGCGCTCCCTGCTTCTCCACGTCCGTCTGAGAATGGGCGCCACACCCGTGGTCCATGCTCACGACGTGCCCATCCGACGCCGACCACTCGTTCGTGCAGGCGCCGAAGAGTCCGCGCAGGGAACCCGCGAGAGGCGCTAGGAATCCGCAGGTCGCGCACGAAGCAGTAGCAGCCTTCGCGGCCGCCGTCGCTGGGCCGTGAGACCCGCGGTGCCAGCGCTCGGCGGCCTCGTCGCGACCGGTCGGGCTCAGGACGCGCTCGCGGCCAAGCCCGAGCTCCCACAAGGCGATCGCGTCCGAATCCTCGTCGTCCGTCACGGACAACCCGGGAACGAGTCGTGGGTCCTCCGGAATGAGCGGCAGGGTCATGCCGGGCTCGAGATCGCCGGGGAGCACTCGCTCCTCGTATGGGACCCAGGGAGGGGCAAGCAGGGCATCGTCTGCGGGAACCAGGTGAGCCTCGCAAATCGTCGCCTCGGCCGCAGCCGGCGGGCGAACCACGGCGACCTCCCACACCCAACCCCGGTAGCCGGGGAGTTCGCACTCGAAGAGGTGCGTCGCGAGGCCATCCTCAGCCTCGTGGGCGGACCGGTGAGCTCCAACCTCCGAAGCATCCCCAGCGGCCTCGATTGCGGCGTCGCGCGCAGCCTCCATCGACGCAAGAAGAACGTCGTGGACCATCACTGCTCCAACTGGTCGGCAACGGCGCGGAGGACGGAGGAGACCTGCTTGGCCTTGACGGCCTCGGGGTAGCGCCCGCGTCGAAGTCCGTTGGAGACGCCATCCAACATCTTGATGAGGTCCTCGATGATGACGGTCATATCGTCCGTGGGTTTCCGTTGCGCGGCCGTGATCGACGGGGCCGGCTCCAGGATGGTCACCGCCATGGCCGAGGGACCGCGCCTCCCATCAGCGACGGAGTACTCAACGCGCACACCCGGCTTTGGTGCCTGCGCATCGGCGGGCAACGCGGAGGCATGCAAGAAGGCCTCGCCACCGTCATCGGCCGCGATGAAGCCGAAGCCCTTCTCCACATCGAACCACTTCACCTTGCCGGTTGGCACGTCGTCCTCGTCTGTTCGTCGGGGCGCGCTCGTCCGCGTCCGTCCCCTCAGTCTATCGGGAGGACAGGGCGCAGAGCATCCCGGCTGCGACCACACGGTCCACGTTCGCACCGGGCGGTTTGGTCCCTACCTTAAAGGGCGGCACACTAGGGGGGTCATGACCTCATCTTCCCTTCACGCCAGGCCTCGAGCCCTGCCCTTTCCCCCGCCGTCGTGGCTACCCGCCGCCTACGGCCGGGCCGCCGTTGGCGCCGGCGCCACCGCCTCCGCGAAGGAGATCGCTCGGGAAGGCAAGGAACTGCTCGAGCGGTGGATGCAACCGTCGCGCAGGTACCACAATGCCCGTCACCTCGGGGATCTTCTCCAGCACGTGGACGAGCTCCAGCAGGAGACCCACAACCCTCACACGATCCGCCTCGCCGCGTGGTACCACGGAGCTATCTTCGATACCGAGGCGCCGACGGCGTATGCCCAGCGCGGGGGCGAGGACGAGGCGGCGAGCGCGGAGTATGCACGGGTACACCTTCGAGCGCTCGGGGTTCCGGAACCCGCGATCGCCGAGGTCGCGGAGATGGTCGAGGCTCTCGCGCGCCACACCTCCGATGGCAGAAGGAGCGATTGCGGCGTCCTGTGCGACGCCGATCTCGCCATCCTCGCCGCAGATCCACAGCGCTACCGTGCATACGCGGACGACATCAGGACCGAGTACGCGCACATCCCGGACCGGGACTACCTCGAGTCCCGCCGAGCCATCCTCGGCAGACTGCTCGCGCGGGAACGCCTCTACGTCAGTCCTCTCGCAAGCCGTTGGGAGATCCGAGCCCGGCAGAATATCGCGGCCGAACTTCAACGTATCGGCGCGGAACTCGAGCAGTTGGACTCCTCCGACTGATGTCCCCCGGGTGTTGACGAAGCACCCTTCAGCACCGATGTGGCGTCCATCCGCCTCACTTTCCCCCGCACTCCTAGATTCGGGTCACCGATCCAAGGAGGAACCATGTTGTACCACGTCGATTCCGCCCAGGTTTCGAGTGCGGCTGGGCGGGCGGCCGCCTCAGCAGAGACCATCCGCAGTGAGGTCGCGAGTCTCATCGCTCACCTGGAAAGCCTGCAGGGCACGTGGCAGGGTGGAGCCGCCCAAGCGTTCTCCGGAGTGCTGATGCAGTGGAGAGCCGCCCAGGCGCAGGTCGAGCTCGCTCTCGACGGCATGAGCGCCGGGCTCTCCCATGCCGCCAGCCAATATGACGCGGCCGAACAGTCGGCGGCGCGGCTCTTCTCGCGCTAGCGACCACTTAGGGCCGGAGGATGGCCGCGCTCGTCGATCCTCCCCTGTGGCCCCGTTACGGACGAATCTGGGGTCACCTTGTCAGCGACACGTCACTCGATGAACTCCATGCCATCGCGAGGCGAGCGGGCATCCCCGAACGCGGCTTCGATCGGGATCACTACGATGTTCCGGCAGATCTCTACCCCACTCTCCGGAGTCTTGGCGTTGTGGAGGTGAGTACCAGGGATCTCGTGCGCAGGCTTCGAGCGTCGGGACTCCGCGTGACCACAGCGGAGCGCCACGCCGACCGCACCCGTCCGCACTCCCTTCCTTGACGGGAAGCGTCGCTACATGTAACTTTCTGTTGACAGGTGTAATGAAACGGTGGCGCTAATGACCCAGGGGCCCGTGGATCCGACGCCCGCAGAAGCGTTTGCCGAACGTCTCTCGGCGATTGCGAGTCCGCAAAGGCTCCGCATCCTCGCGGAACTCATCGCGGGCGAGCGACACGTCAGCGAGCTCGCTCGCCGCGTGGAAATGTCAAGGGCCCTGCTCTATATGCACCTGCGAAAGCTCGAAGCGGCCGGGTACATCGTTGGCCGTCTGGAACTGGGTGACGACGGGAAGGCCGTGAGGATTTACTCGGTCGAACCCTTCTCGCTCGACATCAACCCCCAGGTGATCGCCGCAGTGGTCACCAAGAAGCAGGAAGGAAAGTGACCGCCGTGAACAACATCTCCGGCATCAACGACCTCTCGTGGCCCGTCGCCATCATGATCACGCTTGTCTCGGTGACCATACTCGGCGTCGCCGCAAGCGTCTGGACCGAGCGCATCCGGCTACGGAATCCGAACCGCGCCGAAGCCGACAAGAAGCTCTCGGAGGCGTTTCGGCAGTCCTCGGACGTCAACGCCAAAGTGCTGGAGCGGCTGGAGTCCATCGACGGCAGGCTGCAGTCCGTCGAGAAGACCCTCAGCGAGATCCCCTAGCCTCGATCCTGCCGGAAACGGCAAAGGCGGGCGATGAGCGTCGTCGCGAGGGGATCGAGCCTGACCCACTCCGTGTAGCGACGCCCGTCGCCCGCCTTCAACCGTTCTGAGCTAGAAGCCCATGCCGCCCATGCCGCCCATGTCCCCGCCACCACCGGCGGGCATCGGCTGCTCCTTCTCGGGCTTGTCCGCGATGACCGCCTCGGTCGTCAGGAACAGCGCCGCGATGGAGGCCGCGTTCTGAAGCGCCGATCGCGTGACCTTGACGGGGTCGTTGACTCCCGCAACAAGAAGGTCTTCATAGACCCCCGTTGCCGCATTGAGGCCGTGGCCCGCGGGAAGCGTACGGACCTTCTCGACGACGACGCCGCCTTCGAGGCCAGCATTGATGGCGATCTGGCGAAGCGGTGACGAGAGCGAGAGCTCCACGATCCGCATGCCGGTTGCCTCGTCTCCCTCAAGCTTGAGGCCCTTAAGCGCCTTCTCCCCCGCCTGAATGAGCGCCACGCCTCCACCGGAGACGATGCCCTCCTCGACGGCGGCCTTCGCGTTGCGAACGGCATCCTCGATACGGTGCTTCCGCTCCTTGAGTTCGACCTCGGTGGCCGCGCCCGCCTTGATGACGGCGACGCCGCCCGCGAGCTTCGCGAGCCGCTCCTGGAGCTTCTCCTTGTCGTAGTCCGAGTCGGAGTTCTCGATCTCCTTGCGGATCTGCGCGACACGACCCTCGATCTGGGCCTGCGTGCCGCCGCCCTCGACGATCGTCGTCTCGTCCTTGGTCACGACGACCTTGCGGGCAGAGCCAAGGAGGTCGAGCGTGGCGTTCTCGAGCGAGAGGCCAACGGACTCGGAGATGACCTGACCACCCGTGAGGATCGCCATGTCCTGGAGCATCGCCTTTCGGCGATCGCCGAAGCCTGGAGCCTTGACGGCAACGGCCTTGAAGGTCCCGCGAATTTTATTGACCACCAGGGTCGCGAGGGCCTCTCCCTCGACGTCCTCGGCCACAATCGCGAGCGGCTTGCCCGCCTGCATGACCTTCTCAAGCAACGGGAGCAAGTCCTTGATCGACGTGATCTTGGATTCGATGAGCAGGACGTATGCGTCCTCGAGGACGGTCTCCTGCCGCTCGGGATCGGTCACGAAGTACGCCGAGAGGTAGCCCTTATCGAAGCGCATGCCCTCCGTGAGTTCGAGCTCGAGGCCGAGGCCGCTTGACTCCTCAACGGTGATGACGCCTTCCTTGCCGACCTTGTCCATCGCCTCAGCGATCAGGTCTCCGATGACGGGGTCGCCTGCGGAGATGCCCGCGGTCGCCGCGATCTGCTCCTTGGACTCGACTTCGGTCGCCGACTTGAGGAGTTCCTTGGTCACCGCCTCAACGGCCTTCTCGATCCCGCGCTTGAGCGCAATCGGGTTCGCGCCTGCTGCGACGTTCCTCAGGCCCTCGCGCACGAGCGCCTGAGCGAGGACGGTCGCCGTCGTCGTGCCGTCGCCGGCGACGTCGTCGGTCTTCTTGGCGACCTCCTTGACGAGCTCGGCGCCGATCTTCTCGA
>CAZTJX010000086.1:0-7071 GCA_964613755.1 uncultured Demequinaceae bacterium
ACCCGCTGATTAAGAGTCAGCTGCTCTGCCAGTTGAGCTAGAGGCGCGCGGTGAATCATCGTACCAGCCCCCGAACCAGGCAAAGAATGGGGGCTATCGCAGCTTCTTGAGCTTCTCGTAGGTCGCGGCGATCGCGAGCAAAAGCGACCCCACGATGCCGAAGGACACCCATCGCGGAACGATCTGTTCGCTCGAAAACACCTGAGTGAACGACACCGTCACCGCCGTGACGCACGTCGCCAGGATCGGCGCGAACCACCGGAAGGTCACCCCCACGAAGGCAAGCACGATGGTCGTCGCGGTGAGCGAGAGCGTCCTAGCGAGGTGAGCCGGATCGGTCGCGAGCGTGACGAGGCTCGGGACGAGCCAGACGGCGAGGCCTGGGCCGAGCGCGCGCAGCGTATCCACCTCGGGATCGTCGACGAGCCACCACAACCCGATTGCGAGCACGGTCGTCGCGGGGACGGCGACATAGGCCTCGACCACGTTCACGTGCGCGCCCGCAAGCACGAGCGCCGTTCCCAGCGAGAGGACTCCCGAGGATATCCAACGGCCGGGCCGCCAGTCGAGCACGGCGAGCGCGAGCCAGCCCGCGCCCGCGATGATGAGCGTCACGCCCGACCTTGTCAGGGCGGGCGAGATGAAGGGAATCACGACGGTGGCGATCCCGACGACGCTCGGGGTGACCGCGAGCCTCCGGTCAAGGCCCGCCGCCGCACTTCCAATCGACACTCCGAGGGCGCCGAGCATCGCGGCCGCGAGCGCGACCCCCGAACCCAGACCAAGGGCCAGGGCTCCCGAACCCAAGGAAATTGCTCCGGTGACCGGCGCGAACCACAGCGCACGCTCTCTGAGCTGGCCGTGATGTCTCACCGCGATCGATAGCGCCATGACGGTCACGACTCCGGTCATCAGGGCGAGCGAACCATCGGACCTGGCCGCCCAGGCGCAGGCCGCAAGAGCGGTGACCATGACCGCGTCGGCAGAGAGGTGCAGACGCGGCCCCGCGTAGTGGTACGCGGCGAGCGTAACGGCAGCGATTAGGCCAAGAACGACCCACGTCCAGTGGCCAGGAAGGCTAGCGGACACCGTGACAAGGAAGGGGACCACCACCCAGGTCGCGACCCGGCGGACTACGGGCAGTGACGCGAGCGCCGCGAATGCCGCCGCCGCAATTCCCGCGGACCAAAGGCTCACGGTGCCCCGATCGTCACGTACCAGGACGCTCCCCATCCTCACGATCGCCAAGGCCGCGGCAGCAACGACGGCTCCCGCGGAGTACGCGCCTACCGGAACAAGCCCGTAGCGCAGGTACGCCGCCGCGTCTCGACGAAGGGTAGACCCCATCCAGGTTCCGACGGCCACCGTGGCGACCGCACCGAAGGCGACGGCCCAGGCCGATCCCTCTCGGCCGACGATCGCGAGCGGGACGGCGGCGGAAGCGAGCAGGGAGGCGGAGCCGATCGTGACGCGCGGCCAGCGGAGGGCGGCGATCCCCAGCACCATTACGGTGAGGACAGCGACCCCCAGCCCCTGCCACCAATCGACGTCGCCATGCGCGATATCCACAAGGCCCGCGAAGGCGGTGAGCGTGACCCAGCCGGTCGTGGCGATACCCGCGACCCACGACGCGACGCGCTGCGACCAGGCGCGAGCCGTGAGGGCCGCGACGCAGGCGTAGGCGAGCGCGGCGAGTCGGATCATGGCCGGCGAGCCATCCCATTCGACGACGGTCAGCGCCGTGGCCACCACGGCAGCTCCGGCAGCGGCAAGCGCGCCCAGGCTCTCAATCGCGGCGACGTCGGAGGCCTTGCTTCGCCAGCGCCTCGCGGCCATTCCCCCCACCGCGAGCGAGCCAAAGCCCACGATCGCCCAGGCAAGCAGCGAAGCGTCGTGGGGCGCACTCCCGACGCTAAACACCTCCTCGAGGCCGACTAGCACCATCCAGATCCCCGCGCCGAACACGCCGAGGGCGGCCGGAATGATCCCGATCAGAAGCGGTGTGTGCCAGGACTTGGGGACGATCCAGCACAGCCACGCGACGATGGCGATGCCGGCGGCGATCATCCCGAACACCGAAGGATCCGACATTTCACAGTGCCGATTCGTCGCCAGAAGCGCCGCAGTGAACAGGAAGGACGCGGAGCCCAGGGTGACCGCCGGCCACCACCGGGCGAAGAAAAGGAGTATCGCAACAGGTGCAATGACGACGGCGAGCCCGAGCACGAGGCTCGCCGACGGCGCAGCGAACGCAATCGAGCCGTGGATCCCCGCGATCGTGAGGAGCAAGGTCGCACCAACCCCTTGGGCCCGACGGGCGTCCTTGGTGGACCAGAACGCCGTGAGCGCCGCCGATGCGAGCGCGAAGATGGCGAGGTTGACCGCGAGGCCCGAATGACGATTGCCGCCCCAGGCGTCGGTGACCGAGACCGCGGTCGCGGCGGCCGCGAGCGTCATGGCCCCCGCGCCCATCGCGGAGATCACCCGGAGGAAGCGGTCGGGGAGCTTCCACGTGGCGAGTGCGGCGATCCCGACGCCCGCGAGTGCGGTCGCCGCGCTCGTCCAGAGGTCGTACGCCCACTCGGCGCCGGCGACCCGTGAGCCCGCAAGGACCGCGACGATGGGACCGGCGCTTCCTAGTCCGACGCCGACGGCGAGGGCAAGGCTGGGAGACGCGCCGAGCAGAACGGGGATCCTCCACTCCAATGGGAGCCTCGCACCGATCCAGAGAATGGCCGCGACAACGAGGATGGCCCCCGCACTCGCGGCCGATCGCTCCCACGTGTTGAGGTACGCGACTCCCGCTCCGATCGCCGACGCGATGAGTGTGGCCGAACCGAGCGTCACCCGGGGCCAGCGACGGGCGAAGGCAAGGAGCAGCCCCACAGGAACCAGAGCGAGAGCGAGGGCTGGAACCCAGGGAGTCTCCGCCACGGCAAGGGACCACGCGCCGTCGAGTCCCGCGATCGTCGCGAGCAGTGTCGCGGCGACCCCCGCGACCCAGCGCGCCGTCGGGGATCTCCACAGGAGCGCCGAAGTGATGCACGCAACCGCCCCGACGTTGAACGCCATCGATACGGCCCACACCTGCCAAGGCTGGGCGTGAATCGCGATCGAATACGAGGCCTCCGTCACGCCGACGACGATGAACACGGCGCCCACCACCGCGACGGCGCCCAGCCAGCGCGGACGCGGCCTCCAGAGCCCCGGCGCAGCAAGCGCGATGCCTCCGACGATCACCGCGATCCCGCTATACGGGCTGAATGGGAACCACTCGGCGACGTGTCCGGCACGCCCCAGAAGGAAGAGGAGCTGAACCGCGACGACGGTCGCCGCTGCGGCGATGGCCGCCCCGGCAGGGACGAGCCCCAGGAGCACGGGATTGCGCCAGGAGATCGGCGCGAACGCACAACCCGCCGCGATGATGACGGTGGTGGTCGCGATCGCGATGACGGTCTGCGCGGGACCCACGTCCGCGCCCCAGAAGATCGCTGCAACGACCGTCGTCGCGAGCGCGGAGGCCGGCCCGAGCGTGAATCGCGGCCATGGCACGCCGAGCACGACAAGGGCGACGATGGGCACGGCGACCACCAACGCCGACGCCGCCGAGCGATCGTTCCACGCGATGTCGACCAGGAGGGGCAACACCGAGAGCGCCAGCAAGGCCACCCCGACCACGCGCAGAACCAGGCGCGAGGCCCCCGTCACCCACAGGCGGAACGTCGCAAGCACCAGAAGCGCGAGGGCTGGACCGGCGATGGCCCACGCGAGACGGTCGTCCACGCGCGGAAGCAAGGCAATCGCGCGCGTCAGTCCCGTGGCCGCCGCCCCGAGGGCTAGTGCGGCCGCCGCACCCACCCACAACACCCCCGCCCGAGAGAGGGCCAACCCCGCGGCGGCGGTAAACGCGAACGCGACGGGTATCGCGAAGGATCCGAGGTCCCCTGCCTGTCTGTCAAAGGCAACGACGGCAACGCCGACGAAGGACATGGCGACCACGCCAACGGCCCCGCCGGAGACTGAGAGGTCATGGCGCCCCAGCCACAGGGAGAGGTAGGAAGTGGCTGCAGCGACGGCGAGGATGATGAGCCCCTGCGCGAGGGGGAAGAACGTATCCCATGTGACGGCAATGAAGACGATCGCGGAAGTAATCAGCAGGGATGCCCCGGACACCCCGAGCAAAGCGGGCGCAGTGAGACGCCGCGCGGCCTGGCGCTCAGGCTTGGGCGCCCGTGTTCGCTTGGGTGCCCGCGCGGGCCTGGAGCTTGGCCCTGAAGAGGGTTCCGCGGCCGCGAACGGATCGCCGTCCTGAGACACGATCGCCGTGACGGCGTTGGGTGCGGCCGCCGCGGCGTTCGCCTCAGCCGGAGCCCCGAATCGCGAGGCCACGAGGGTCGCGAGGAGCCCATTCCTGTGAAGGCTCAGCGCCTGCCAATTCGTCAGAAGTTCGTCGTATGTGGCCTTGTACTCGTAGAGCGTGGCGTCTGCGGCCAGGATTTCGTCAAGGGCCGGATGGTTCGCATCGATTCCGCACGATACGCAACGAGGGTCAACCCCGCGCCGGATTGAGGAACCGCACGCGGGACACGGAATGACTCCCTCGCCATCGTCGGTCATTCGATCCCCGTCCCATCGCTACGCTGACCGTACCTACGCGGGAGACGGGGTGCAATGCGAGGGGCGACATCGGTGAGGAATTCGGGCGCGCGCCTCGTCGTTGACGAGCGCATGACCACACGACTCTCCCCCGGCGACTCCGCCCCCGACTTCACCCTTCCCACCGACCAGGGCTCATTCACGCTTTCCGATTACCGGGGAAAGCACGTCATCGTGTACTTCTATCCCGCAGCCGGAACCCCGGGATGCACGACGCAGGCTTGCGACTTTCGCGATAGCCTCGCCCCTCTGCAGGCGGCGGGATACGTCGTCGTGGGAATCTCACCTGACACGCCTGCGGCGCTCGCGAAGTTCCGCGCATCCCAGCACCTGACCTTCTCCCTCGCGTCGGATCCCGAGAAGGGGGTCCTTGAGGAATATGGAGCATTCGGGGAGAAGTCGCTCTACGGAAAGATCACGCGCGGTGTCATCCGCTCCACGATCGTCGTGGATCCCGATGGGAACGTCGAGGTGGCTCAGTACAACGTCAAGGCAACGGGTCACGTCGCGAAGCTCCGCAGGGAACTCGGACTCGACTGACGGCCGCGACCGCGCGTAGACCCCGTATTCTGGTTCTCGCGCGCGGGTGGCGGAATTGGCAGACGCGCTGGATTTAGGATCCAGTGTCTTCGGACGTGAGGGTTCAAGTCCCTCCTCGCGCACTTCCTTGCACACACAGCGACGGCCCCCCTTGCGGGAGGGCCGTCGTGCGCGCACCCCGGGGGATGGGGGATAGGGCGCGCGCGTCTGGTGCCGAAACGCCTAGCGTCGAAACGCCTAGCGCCGGAACGTCTAGTGCTGGGACGCCTCGTGCTCGGCGATCTGTTTGCGGACGTCATCCATGTCGAGCTCCTCCACGGCATCGATGACCTGCTGAAGCGCGGGTGCGGGGAGCGCTCCGGCCTGGTTGAAGACCATCACTCCATCGCGAAAAGCCATGAGCGTCGGGATGGCGGTCACGCCAAACATCGCTCCAAGCTTTCCCTGGTCCTCGGTGTCCACCTTCGCGTGGACGACTCCGGCATTCGTTTCCGACGATGCCTCGAAAATCGGAGCGAAGCGCTTGCACGGTCCGCACCATTCTGCCCAGAAGTCAACGAGGACGGTTCCGTCCTTCTTGACCGTCTCGTCGAAGGTCTCGGTGGTGAGATTCACGGTTGCCATGGGGTTCCTTTCAACTGGCGACTGCACTGTCCGAGGTAACGACGACACCTCTGGGGGTATTCCCGTATCGTAGCTCGGCGCGCGCTGGGGGCGAAGTGACCGCCGTCGCGGTACAAATGAACCATGACCGACATGGCGGAGTTGCCTCCGGAGCCGGAAGGCTGGCTTCCGCCGCACGAACTCGAGTACATCCGCGCGCTCCTGCCCATGCCCTACGTCGATATCATTCCGGTTCGGCTGGACGAGGCGGGTTCCATCGTCGAAGTCGGACTCCTCCTGCGCGCCTACGACGACGTGATGGTCAAGGCGCTCGTCTCGGGACGCGTCTTGTACCACGAGAGGATCCGCGACTCGCTCGTGCGCCATCTCGAAAAGGACCTGGGACCCCTCGCTCTCCCCCGCGTCGGGCCCGCACCCGAACCGTTCATGGTCGCCGAGTACTTCCCGACCAAGGGCGCCGGACCCTTCCACGACTCGCGCCAGCACGCAATCTCCCTCGCCTTCGTCGTCCCCCTCGATGGCGAATGTGAGGCGCGCCAGGACGCGCTCGACATCGTGTGGCTCTCGCCCGAGGAGGCCGCGAGCGAGGATTTCGGCGCGGAGATGCACGGCGGTCAGGACGTGATCCTGAGGCGCGGCCTTGCGAGTTACCAGGGCGAACCGGAGAACTAGGCCGAGGCGTCGCCGAGGAGTTCCGCGAGGCGCGGCGCCAGCGCCCTGAAGGCCTTTCCGCGATGCGAGATCCCGTTCTTCACCTCGGGCGCGAGTTCACCGTTCGTGACCGTCTGCCCGTCGGCCACGAAGATGGGGTCGTACCCGAACCCGTTCGATCCCGCGCTCGCGAGGGCCAGAACCCCGGAAAGGCGCGCAACCTCCACCGCCTCGCGACCATCGGGATGGACGGCGACCGCGGCGCACACGAAACTCGCGCGGCGATGCTCGTCCCTCACGTCCGCCATCTGCGCGAGCAATAGATCCAGGTTCGCTTTGTCATCGCCGTGGTGTCCCGCCCAGCGCGCGCTAAAGATCCCCGGCGCCCCGCCCATGATGTCTACGGAAATCCCCGAATCGTCGGCGATCGCGAGAATCCCCGTGTGTGCGGCAAGCGCCCGCGCCTTGATCAGGGCGTTCGCCTCGAAGGTTTCGCCGTCCTCGATCGGTTCCTCGGCGCTGCAATCCTTGGACGACACGATCGCGTCGGCGTCCAGGCCCGGGACAAGCCAGGTTGCAATGGCGGTCAGGATCGCACCC
>CAZTJX010000087.1:0-7027 GCA_964613755.1 uncultured Demequinaceae bacterium
GCAGATACGAAGAGGGGACTAACAGGCCTCCGACGTGTTCTCCCAAGTGGCGGCCTGACGAAGCAGCGTTCGACAACCGGCCGTAGGTCGGAGACTAGATCCCGCACCGTCCCGCCGAACTAGGCGCGTGCCCAGCGTCGATTCGAATGCGCGCAGGAACGCCCGGATCGACTCACGTGACGTCGCCAGACGTTCGACGGCTTCCTCGACTGACTCGCATTCCACGATCGCCATGAGCAGAGCGAGCCGTTCGCGGCCGCGGAGCGAGAGCAACGCGGTTCGGAGCGGTTCGGGGGGCATCTCGACGTGATCGACGCCGTCGAGGTGATCGGTCGCGAGACGGACTAGTCGACGGCCCATCGACGTGAGTTGGTGGCTTCCTCCCGGACGAATCGGCCGCTCAAGGAGCGGGCCACCGGCGTCTTGCTCGAGGCGACGAACCTGACCAGAGAGCACCGATTGGAAGACCCCCATCTGTTTCGCAGCGTCTGAGACCGACCGTGATCGTGCCACGACGACGAAACGGTGAACGCGTTGGAGTCCCGCTTGCCCGCGACAGGCGCGCGCGAGCAATAGAGGGAAGTCCGGTGACAGACGTATACGCGACGCGTGGCTTCCCCCACCACGAGCGCGCAGGGGAGTCCCGCTCGCGCGCAACGCGCGTGCCACGGTCGTCTCCGCGCATTCGAGCTCGTTCGCGATGGAACCGATCGGCCGCTTCTCGACTTCGTATTCTTCGCGCAACCACTCATCGGGAACACGGATTGAGCGTCGAAGATTCGGACCATTCGTCGGGATGCCCAGCTCGGCGCATCGAGCGCTCACGGTCTTGCGGTTGACGTCCAGCCTTTCGGCCGCCTTCTGAACCGTCAGTCGTTCCACCTCCAGCAAGCGTCGGAGTTCCTCTTCTGCGAGGAACGCCGGACCTCGGCGGTTCCGCCCGCGGTCCTCTAGGAACTCGCCGGATCGAACGACGCACTTGAGATGTTCGATCGATAGGCCCAAGTCGTGCCCGATATCCCTGAGTGACTCGCTGGTCGGCAAGCGATCGCGCAAGGAAGAACGCAGCGCGTCGGAGAGCGTCGCTCCTGTCGCGCGTTGCGAGCCAACACTGGCAATCTTCGGCTCCCACGACAATGGCTCGTCTCCGGCTCCGTAGCGTTCGAGAATGCTCGTCGCATGATCGGTGAGTGCCGCGTACAGACGCGGCGTCATCCCTCGCAGGAACGCGTAGTAGCCCGCCTCGAACTCCGACGTGAGATCGTCGTCGACATCCGACGCTTCGCGGAGGGTACCCCCGGTGAGTTGCTCCCATACCCACAGGCGGGCCATACGTACTCGACGGAACGTGCCCGACGGGAACTCACTTGCCTGACATATCTTTTCCCATTCGTCAGGCGTGAGCAACGACTCCGTCCGCCCGAGGCGACGTCGACGCGCGTAGTCGATCGGGGGAGGATGTTCCCGTAGGTCGGCTGACAGTTGGATGGCGGAGGGGATCAGGGTTCCTTGCGGGTCCGCTCGGTCGGCGAAGCCGAGGCATCGTGAAAGCGTCGATGCGGTAATTTCGGTGTAGGACGCGATCGCGCACAGTTCGGATGTCGACAGTTCGGTTCCGGGGACCAACAGGGCGACGATCATCGCGCGTCGGAAGTCGGACCTAGTGGCGGCCATGTTGCGGGGCATCAACGACATCGCGCATCCGGGCCATAGGGACGAGGGCAAACGGTCCGCGAAGACATGTGCCCACTGCGCGCCGCCGGTAGGACGCGTTCCGTTCGTTGAATTCCCCCAGCGGAGGCGGTCCAATGGGCGCGCGAATTCGAGGCGACGGTTCACTGCCTGGGCGACGAGAGACGCACTGACCCGGTTCCACCCCGGGGGTAGAGTCATGGCGCGAATGGAGTCGTTGGACGTGCTCACGAGGTCGGCGAACTCGGGCCCTAACGGATCGTGAACGGCTGGCGCGGCGCGACTCAGGACGTTCGCGATGGTCGCCGTGTCGTCGCGCATGTTCGCGGCCGATTGACGTCCGTCCTCGCGGTTCGCAAGGGCGACGAGCGCCAGCAGGTCTTCGAGGTCGGCGATCGCCGAGGCGTACTCACCTGTAATCGAGGCGCGCTCGAATCGATCGACAAAATCGCGGCACAACGCAACCACGACGTCGGGTGCCTTGCGCATAGCCACCGCCCTGAGGTCGGCGCGGCATGTCTTGCGCTCCGGATGCGCCGCAGTCGAGACATCGTTGGTGCATCTCCACGACTCGTCGAATTGGTCAATACGTGGGAGCCTCCGATGGTGTTGCGCGCCCGCGCAACGGGGACAGCGCGTAGCCAAGAGCGTCTCGTGTCGGGAACACGCGACGTTCCAGGGATAGCGCCACGAGGACTGCCATCGCCCACCCGATTCGGAAAGACACTCGGGGCAGTACCGCGATGACCGCAGTACCGCTACAAGCGACCGAGTCGAAGCCCTTCCTACTTTCGCCATGTGTTGTCGGTACTCCCTGAGGGGACGCACCAGCTGATCGAGTGTTCCGGCGGGGAAACCGAACCTGACGTCGAGCTCGTCGGATCCGGCGAGTCCGCGAACGGCGAGAGTCCAAGGGGTGAACATCCGTCTACCGTCCTGGCCGATCGGGACGAGCACGTCGCGGAACGGCGCGCGAATCATCGCTGAGTAGGCGACGACCCAGCTGTCGAGGCTTTCTCCCGGCAGCGGCTCAAGTCGTGCGGGGACTCGTCGTAGGCTCATCCGCCACGGGCCGCTCGAGCTCGCCCTTGCCGTGCGAGAGCGCCTTCAAGTCCTTGTCGCGCTGCTTCCGCCGCGCCGTCGTTCTTGACGGAGTCCATCAGCGCGGTCGTCAGCCGTTCCTCGCCGGTGATGATCGCACGCCGGCATCCGCGCGCGATCAGGGCCATGAGCGAAGCGAAGTGTCCCGTGGACCTGGTGAACAGGTAGTCGGAGAGTCCTCGGGCCAACATTCCCTGGTCCTTGTTGGCGAGCACGAGGTCGCGTTCGATCGCTAGGAGGAGCCGGCGCCACGTCTCCCGTCCTTCGTCGTTATCGAGCCGGAACGGGGCGAGGCTGGCCTTGGTCCAGCGACGCGCCGTCTGGGCCATGTGTATGCGGGAGGGACCCAAGCCCTCGCTCAGCAGTCCTCGTTCCTCGATGCCGACTCCGACGAAGAGGAACGTCGCGGCGAACTCGTTAGCGAGCCACTTGAAGTGGTTGGACACTTCCCGCCCATCACGGGTCGCGGTATCGAGGAAGTGCACGTCGTCTACCACGATCAGACGGGTGGCTGTCTCCGACGCGCAGACCGCGGCGCGACGGCCGAGCTCGGTGGCGTTTCCGCGGTCAGCCGACGGATGTGCGTAGAAGGTACACAGCATGGCGTTGACGCTACGCATCGTCGTCTTTCCGGTGAGGCGGACGTACGCCACTGGGACCCGGTCGCTTCCTGTGGACGTAGTCGGCCCGTAGACCGCGATCTGCTCCCGATGGAAGCTTCGCGCATAGTCGACGGCAAGCGTGGTCTTCCCCAGACCGGGGGCGGCGTCGAGCACCGCGGAGCTGCGGACCTTGTCGCCGTCCTGTCGGTTCGATCGGACGATCGTGTCGATCTCGTCGATCGCGGTGAGCATCGTCGATGTTCGGTACGGGCCGAGGTTCGCGTGCCACACGTCCCTCTCCTCGTTGTGGCGAATCCTCTCGAGTTCCGTCATCCGTCGGAGTTCGTCTACGGATACGCGCGTCGGCTGCTGGCGTGTCGAGTCGCCAGCGAAGGCTTGCCATCCTTCGTAGACGGCGAGGTCGTAGTGGCGTTCGAGCTCGTTCACGACGGTCATTCGCCGACCTCCCACGCCGACGCGTAGTAGTCCGCGTCGTCGAGTACGTTGCCATCGGCGTCGTCGTCCCCGTCGGCCGCAACGGCTGCGAGGCTGGCCGAGAACGCGCGTTCGCCAGCCGACTGCTCTCCGCCCGTTCCGGGCGGGTCGAGCATCTGCCGAAGAAGGGCGTCTTGCTGCTCGGCGCGGCGAAGCGCAATCCGTCTCTCGGCCAGGCCCGTCAGGTGTCCGGCATCCCAGCGCGCGAGTAGCGATACGAGCGCGTGTTCCACGTCAACCGGGTCGTCTCGAGCGATGGCGAGTCGCCTCGCGTACTGGAGTTCCTCGACGCTGAACGGTGTGCTGGCCTCGGTCGCCCGTTCCCATGGCAGCATGCACCACTGCCGGTCGTCGGGTCGTTGGAAGAACACGCGGGACGCGTCGGCCGGGTCGAAGCGGATCGGCCATTTGCCATCGGATCGGTCGTACGGGCTCGTTGCGTCGCGATAACCGTTGAGGCCTACGCCGTCGTAACGTAGGCCGTTCAGTTCGACGCCGTAATGCTGGATCCTTCGCCACCGAACGGGCAGGAAGTCGTACACGAGGTCGGCGCGCGCCGGGATTCGGAGCACCCCTGACTTCGCCATGACTACTTCCCACTTCTGTGCCGGCGTGAATGCGACCTTGGGGAGCGACGGGTTCTTCAAACCCTCGTGCGGCGTCTGGTGGTAGCAGGTGACGATCCATTCGCGGATGATGCTCTCGAGTTCGTCGATGAAGTAGTACGCCGTCTCCTCGGTACGCTTCCCGCGGCTGTATACGTCGGGGCCCTTGTAGGCGGGCAGAGCGTTGAGAAGGCCTCGTCGCAAGGTGAGGAAGAACCGTTCGACGGGCGCCTTATCGGTCGGCCGGTACTTGCGCGCGGGCTGAATGCTAAACCCGAGGCGTTCGCAGACGGTCTTGACGTGCTCGGAGACGTACATCCGGCCGTGGTCGACCACGATCGTCTCCGGAGCGACGCCCGGCAGGCCGTCGAGCAGTCCCTCTCCGACAATGACGTCGCGCGGCACGCCTCCGTAGGGCAAGAAGCCGCCGCCGGTATGCGACTTCGATCCGGGGTGGATCGTCTCGTATAGCACCATCGCGGCATCGACGGCTTTGGCGGAGATCGGTGAGAGGCGGAGCCCTGTGATGCACCGCGACGTCAGGTCCATGGCGATCGTCAGCTGAGTGTTGACCCAGGTCAGCGAGATCGGGTCCATCGCGAAGACGTCGAGAGGGCTCGTATCAAGCAGCAGGAACTGCCCGATCCTATTCGCGTCGAATCGGTTGTACGGCGTGGGCGGTCGTGCGGCGATACTGCGCTTCTGTTTCGAGCTGCGTCCCTCAAACGTGTCCTGTCCACGCGTCAGTTCTTCGAGCACGCGTCGCGCGGTGGACTCGCTGGGGATCTTGACGTCTGCGCCATGCTGCGCGTTTACGCGCGCATTGATCCGGGCGAATACCCGAGTCCTCACAGGCTGGGAAGCGTCAACGTATTCGTCGATAACGTCGCGGGCGCAATCGATCCATCTCTCGTCGACGTGACCGAAGCGCCTATGCCCTGCGCGGGTCCGCCCGTCAATCAGGCCTGGGAGCCCTTCGGCAGAGTAGTTGTCGAGTCGTCGTCGCACCGTGCGATCGGAGACGCCGATTTCGACGGCCTTTGCCTTGATCCTCGCTTCTCTGGTCAAGTCCGGGTGATACTCCGGTCGGGGTTCTCCGGGCAGGGACCTTCTGGCCGACCCCGACCGATATCCCGTGCGCACCTCTCGCAGGTGCGACTCGAGTTCGCGGAGGTGCCGGTACTCGTCCGCGGTCATCAGATCGAAGAGGGGACCGAGGCCCTCTTCGGGACCGTGGCTCGCCCGTTGGACGCTGAAACCGGGCGTGGCAAGCAACGAACTCGTCGCGAGACGAACGGCGCGCGCGCCCGCTTGCTTGAGGATGACCGACGGCCCATCGAATTCGGCAACGCGCCAGGCTTCCCCATCGAAGACCACGTCGGCTCCGACCGCCAGAGTGACCGTCGCGTTCATACCATCGACACCTCCGTCTTCGCGTCGATCGGGTGCTCGAGTTCGCAACCGATGCGTCCCGTCCACAGCAGGTGCATCACGACGGCGCGAGTTCTCGCGACCCCGAGTGTCGCCAGCGCGGACTCGAGCTCACCGATGGTCGCCACATGGGCGAGTACCGATGTCGCCTTCTCGATGTCCTCCGACCGGAAGAGGGCGGCGTTGCGGTATCCGGCGATGAACTGGACGTTCGCGATCACGATCGGTTCGACTCCCGTCCAGATCTCCGTTGCGAACCCGTGTTGCTCCAAAGCCGTGTTGACCCAGGCGAACGTACTCTGAACGCGGGGATCGTGGATCCGATCCGGCGACTTTACGTTGACGATACGGACGGTGCCGTCGCGCTCGAGGAGTGCAAAGTCGGGGATATGGGAGCGTCGACGACCGTCGAGGGCGCAAGATTCGAGACGGAACGGCTGGGCCCGTATCGCGACGACCCTGGGCGAGAAGTCGGCGAGCTGGAGACGCACAAGTTCGAGCCGGCTCTCGTACATGAAGTGCGTCTGCTCGGTCGTGGACCAGTACCAGCCCGGAAGGTGACGTTGCTTGGGGTGCCATTGCGCTAGCCTGACTGGTTCGCAGGCACGAAGGTGAGTATCGGAAAGCACACTGAGGGGAAGTTTCACCTCCGTGGCGTCCACGCGGATGATCGCCTCGGTATCAATGATGCGTCGGCGGCGTTCAGTGATGCGTCGACGATACGCCCGATTGCGACGAGTTTCGCGGTGAACACGCGGTGCTGTCACAATGAACCTGTGACCGACCGGTTTAAGAGCGTTACATTCAATGAAACGCTTCACGAGGCGCGGAGACGGCGTGGTCTCTCGTGGAGGGCGGTCGCGCTCGAGGCTGGGCTCGGTCCATCGACCGTCTACCGAATCGCTCGGGGCGCGATGCCCGACCTCCCGAACTTCGCGGCTCTCGTCGACTGGATGGGCTTATCGGCCGACGAATTCTTGACGTCGGAGTCGCGTCCCCGCATCGAAGTCGCCATGGGCGACGGTCAGCGGGTTCATCTGGATCTCCCGGGAAGCGCAGCTTCAACCCTTGGCCCTCGCGAGCTCGAGATGCTGCGGAACA
>CAZTJX010000088.1:0-6971 GCA_964613755.1 uncultured Demequinaceae bacterium
CTGCTGGCACGGAGGGCGAAGGCAGGGGGTAGTAGACGACGGAGGCGCCGTTGGCGACGTTGATCTGCACCGCCGTCTCGTACACGTTGAATTCGCCGCGATCGGGCGAGTCGATCAGTACCAAAGGCACGGAGTCTCCGCACGAGAGGCCCAGCGAGTTCGGGGTCATGACGCCGGGGGTCGTCACGGTCGCGGTCGGAGTCGAGCCGGGGGCGACGTTCGGCGACGCGCCTCGGGCGAGTCCGAGTGGAATGGCCGCAGCGAGTCCCACCACGCTGAGCGTGCCGACGGTCGTGCCCGCAATCGTGCGAGCGCGCCGACGCCGAATCCGGGAGGTGACCGACCCGAGGAGAGTCTGCGGGGTAGTGACGGAGCCCCGCTCGTCCTCGAAAGCTGCTCGCAACTCGTTTTCGATGGATCCCATGTCGGTTCCTCCTTGTGGTGCGTTGGGCGACGACGTCGGCCCGCTCTGCGGGTTCGCTGAGTTCGGTTCCGAGCTTGGCGAGGCCGTCGCTCAGGTAGCGCTTGACCGTGCCCTCGGCGAGGCCCGTTGCGTCGGCGACCTCGCGCGTCGATAGGTCGTCGAAGTGGCGAAGCACGACGCAGGTGCGCTCACGTGGGCTGAGCGCGGCAAGCGCCGCGCGGACGTCCGTTCCCGCTACGACCGCGTCCTCCGGCCCTGCCACGGCGTCGTCTGTCGCAACGGCCCCGCGCAGGCGGCGCCACGTGGTGCCACGGCGGGTCCGATCAGGGTAGAGGGTCAGCATGGCGCGGCGTACGTACTGATCGGCGGCCGCGACGTTGGGGAGGGCGCGCAGGCGCGAGAACACCTTGACGAGGGCGTCCTGGACCAGGTCCTCGGCATCGGGGCGGCTCGCGGTCAGCAGGACGCCGTACGCGACGAGCGACGGGTATCGCGCGTCGACGACCTCGATCGCCAAGCCCCGCCATGCAGTCATTGCGCCTCCGAAGCCAGTGTGGTTCTTCTCTGGCTAGAACGGGTCGTGCCGGGCAAACGTTGGGGCTACCGCGTCAGATCGTCGAAGCTGGAGGACTCCGCCTCCCATGTCGCGAGCTGATCGACCGAAGTGGTCGCGCCGTCAACCGTCACCACCATGGGGCCCGCCCAGACGAGGCCGCCGACCAACGCGGACGTCGCCGGGCTGCGGTAGAGGAGCTGTTCTGCGGGCCCTGCGGTCACGTTGAGGCCACGGATGGACTCGGCGTCCACGGGCCCGTCCGGCCCGTCGCACCACTGCACGTCGGTCAGTGTGACGGGCGCGACGGAAGGGCCGGCTATGCGATCGAGGGCGATCGGCGTGCCGCCCGCGACGGTCGCGGTAGCCGTTCCGAGGATGACGGCCGGGTCGTCCGTGTGTAGCGCGTCCGTGCTCCATCCGTACACCCAGACGCGCAAGGCTTCGGGGAAGATCACCTGGGTCACGTCCGGCGTTGACGGAAGGATCGCCACTCGGAGCCCCTCATCGCGAGAGGCCTCCGCCGCGCCAAAGGACTCCATGACGGACTGGTCGATGGGGTCCGGCACGGCGCCGCCCCACGAGTCCCAGGGGAGGTTCGTCACGCGCACGCCGCATCGCAGGGTGTCGGTCACCGCGGGCCACTCGGCGAGCCCGTCTGCTGCCCGGGCGTTCCTGAGAGTGACCACCGTCGGGTCACCGACGAGGGTCTCGTCCACGTTCTTCGCGAAGTACGTGGCGGTGTAGGGGACGGACATCGACTCGGCGTCGCGATTGATGGAGACGGCGGCGATCGGCTCCTCAGCGCACAGAGCCGACGCGACCTGTTGGGAGTCGCTCAGGGCGTGCTGGCAGTCCCAGGAGTGGCTTGAATCCGAGGCGCTCCACGCTTTGTCTGGAACGGTGAATCCACGCCGAGAGAGCCAGGCCTCCGCCGCAATCTCGGGCGAGGCGAGTAGGCGAACGACCGGGTACACCTGGTACTCGCCGGGAGGGAGGGGACCGGCGACAATCTCACCATCGATGCAGCGCGCCTCGGTGGGAGTGACAAGGGCGGTCACCGTGGGCTCGGATACCGGCGTCATCGTCAGGAAGGCAGCGGAGCCGAAATCGAAGTGCGAGCCTCCCCAGCCCACGACCACGCCGTCCTGAACGTAGACCATCGCGACGGGAGAAATCTGGAGCGGAGTGGCCTCCGCGTTCGAGGTGGTGATCCGCGCGGAGAAGGTAACGTCAGCCTGAGCCTCGCCACTGAAGGGCACTGTTCCCTCATCTAGATAGGTCAGGATGTCCCCATCAAGGGTGCGCACGTCCCACGACTGCTCCTCGAGCGCGAAGGTCCCAGCGGAGTCCCGTGACTTCGGGGCGGGGGCGCCGCACGAGGCGACGCTGGGATCGAGCACGGTTGGCAGGTTCGCGAGGTCGGTGAACGATAACGTGACGATCCCGAATCGGGGGACCTCGGGCGGATTCGAGTGCCTTTCCCCGGTGATTCCCGCGTAGGTGAGCCCGGCAATCACGATTGCACTGCCGAGGAACCAGCGTCGGCGCTTGCGGGCGTCACCGGGATCTCGCTTCTTTCGCGAGGCCGACGTCGCCTGGACGATAACGAAGTCGGATTCGGGCTCAGGACCGCCCTTACCGCGCCCCGCGCTCACGGCCTAGACGATCTCGCGATTTCGCCGACGCGTGGCCCCCCACCAGAGGAGGGCGGACGTGAGCGCGACACTCCCGACCGTCGCTCCGATGACGATGCCCTTGCGGCGGTTGCTTGCGCGGAGTGCCACCGGGCGCCGGAAGTGAAGGACGCCCCACCCGTGTGTGGCGGCGGCGCGCCGCATCGCCTGGTTGGGGTTGACGGCGAAGCCGTATCCCACCGCGTCGAGCATGGGCGCATCCGTGATGGAGTCGGAGTAGGCGTAGCAGCGCTCCAGGTCGTAGCCACGCTCGGCGGCCATCTCCCGTATCCCGTCCGCCTTGTGCGGGCCGAAGTTGTAGACGCTGATCTTCCCCGTGAACGCGCCGTCCTCGATCTCCATGCGGGAGGCGATGACGGCGTCGGCCCCGAGGAGGCTCGCGATCGGCTCCACTACCTCCGCCCCCGACGCGCTCACGATGATGACGTCGCGCCCGTTCGCCTGGTGTCGGCGGATGAGCGTCAAGGCCTCCTCGTAGACGACGGGGTCGATCTGCTCCTTGACCGTCTCCTCGACGATGCGGCGGACCTTGGCGGCGTCCCAGCCCGTGATGGTCTCGGCGAGGGCGTCGCGGAGGCGCGCCGTCTGGCGGGCATCGGCGCCACCGATCATGAAGAGGAACTGCGCGTAGGCCGTGCGGAGAGCGTCGGTTGGCTTGAGCAGTCCGTTCGAGCGGAGGTCGCGCGCGAAGGCGGTCGACGAGGACGTCGCGATGATCGTCTTGTCGAGGTCAAAGAACGCGGCTGTGGACCGGTGTTCCGTCATTGCCCCTCCCTTCTTCGAGTCTACGAGTAGCCGCCGGATTTCGTTACGAAGACGACCGGACAGGGCCGACATTCCGGTGTCCCCAGGTCGCGGCGGACAGGGGCGTTCGGGGATCACCCCGAACTCACCCCCCGGGGTCCGGGCCGAGCCGCGATCGTTGCGGTCATGACCACGCCGTTGCCCTTCGTTGAGGGGCCGCTTCGTCCCCTCCTCGAAACGGCAGGCGTGACGGACGTACTCGTCAACGGCCCGAACGAGGTGTGGATCGATCGGGGCATGGGCCTGGAGCGCTCCGCGGTCGGTTTTGGGGTCGCGAGCGAGGTGAGGGAGCTCGCGGTTCGTTTGGCCTCACTCGGCGGGAGAAGGCTCGACGACGCAAGTCCGCTCGTCGACGCCCGCCTCCCTGACGGCACGCGCCTGCACGCGGCCCTCCCTCCCGTCGTCGATGGCTGTGCCACGATCTCGCTGCGAACGGTGCGTCGAGGTGCGTTGACGCTCGGTGATCTTGAACTGTGCGGGACACTCGCCCCCGGGTTCGCCGCCGTGCTGGGAGGCCTGGTGGCTTCCCGAGCCTCACTCCTCATCACCGGGGCGACGGGAAGCGGAAAGACCACGCTCCTCGCCAGCCTGCTCTCCCTCGTCGATCCCACCGAGCGGATCGTCGTGATCGAGGAGGCGGGAGAGGTCAATCCCCGTCATCCGCACGTGGTGCGACTCGTGGAGAGGCGCGCGAACGTTGACGGGGCCGGAGCGATCGACGTGTCGAGGCTCGTACGGGAGGCGCTGCGCATGAGGCCCGATCGGATCGTCCTCGGTGAGTGCAGAGGGCCCGAGGTTCGCGATGTCCTGACGGCGCTCAATACCGGCCATCGCGGAGGCATGGCGACCCTGCATGCCAACGCCCCCGCCGACGTTCCTGCCCGCCTCGCCGCCCTCGGCGCACTCGCGGGCATGGATGCCCGCGCGACGGATCTCCATGCCGCCGCCGCGTTCGAGGCGGTCATCCATCTCGAGAAGACCGCCGCTGGCCGACGCGTGACCGAGGTCGCGATCCTGCGGGCCAAGGAGGATCATCGCGGTGCCAGGCTCCGCGTCGTCGCCGCGTTGCGCACGGGGCAGGACGGGCGTGCAGAAGCGGGCCCCGCATGGCCCGAGATCGAGGCGCTACTTCCCGGTGATCAGCCGGGACCCGTCATCCTGGCGGCGGCAGCGTGAGCGAGCCGACACCTCGCGGGTCACTCTCGCTGACCGAGGCGATCGGTCTGCTCCGATCGGGGGCCACGCCGGCGATGGCGTGGCGAGAGGCGTACGGCGTGGGCGTCGACTCCGATGGAGCCCCGGAGATTCCTCCGAACGATCCCTCCGAACGAGCGCTTCGCGCGGCGGGGCGTCTCGCCCACCGATCGGGTGCGCCGCTCGCCGATGTCCTAGAGACCGTGGTCGCCACGGAGCGTGCGAGGGAGCGGGCCGAGGTCGCTCGGGCACTCGCGCTCGCCGGACCGGAGGCTAGCGGACTGGTCCTCCAGTGGCTCCCCGTGGCGGGTTGGGCGCTCGCTGCGGCCGTCGACACGGCATCACTACGCATCCTCACCCAGACACCACTGGGATGGGTACTCCTGGGCATTGGGGGTGGGCTCTGGTTCGGGGGGCGTCGCTGGATTCGCGCGCTCACGGCGACGGCGCGCGAGGCGGGCAGGGAGGCCGAGCCCGCTGCACTTCCGCTGGTCCTCGCCGAGGCCGCTATCGGGGCGGGGCTTGATCTTCGCTCAGCGATCGAGGCTGTCGGAACGGCGATGGGAGGCGAGGAGGAGGCGGCGCTCGTGGGCGTCGCTCGTGCCCTCGGCTCGGGTGCCGCCTGGGACGCCGCGTGGGCGGATGCGGAGCCGCCGATCGATCAAATGGGCCGAGCCCTGAGGTCGTCATGGATGGCGGGGGCTTCACCCGTTCCCGTGCTCGCGGCCGCGAGGGAGTCGGCGATCGAGCGGGCCCGCGCCGAAGCGGAGCGGGCGGCCGCGGTGCTCGGTGTGCGGGTCGCCCTCCCACTAGCGCTGTGCCTGCTCCCCGCGTTCGTCGTGGTGGGAGTGGTGCCACTGCTCATCGCCGTGGCGGGGAGTACGGGATTGGGATCGGTCACGCCCTAGGGCGCGGGAAGGCAGGAGAGTCATGGATGGACACGGTAAGGACGGGGATCGCGGTTCGGCGACCGCCGAGTACGCGATCGTGACGGTGGCCGCGGCGGGCTTCGCGGCGGTACTCGTCGCGCTGCTGAAGTCGCCCGAGGTGCGCGATATGCTCCTCGGGCTCGTACGGTCGGCGCTCGGCTCGTGAACGGGAATGGGGCATCGCGATCGCGCCCGAGGGGGCATCGCGAGGGGGAGCGGGGCTCCGCGACGGTGGAGTTCGCGGTCGCGCTGCCCGCGGTCGCCATGGTCCTCGGTCTCATCCTGGGGTGTGCGACGTGGGGAGTGGGGGCGATCCGCGTTCAGAACGCGGCCAACGAGGGCGCTCGGGTCGCCATCGCGGGCTCGCCGGAGGACGCGCGGGCCGCCGCCCAGCGGGCCGCGGGGCCCGGGGCCTCGGCCCGCGTGGCGAGAAACGGCGTCTGGATCGCGGTAACGGTGGAGGCGCCCGCCCCCTGGGGGCCTGAGCTTCACGCCGAGGCGGTGGCGCGTGTGCAGGACTGACGAGGCGGGCTCGATGACGGTGGTAACCGTCGGGATGGTGGCCGTCGCCGCGATTCTCGCCGCGACGGTCGCCCTCGCTGGCGACGCGGCGGCCGCCAGGGTCCGCGCCCAGGGCGCGGCCGACACGTCCGCGCTTGCTGCCGCGTTCGACGCGAGAGACCGCCGCGCCCTCGGTTTCGCCTACATGGGCGCCAACGCGTCATCGTGTCGGGACGCGAACGAGGTTGCCCGTCGATGGGGTGCGAGCCTTGCTTCGTGCCAGGTGGATCCGGGTGGCGTCGTATCCGTGGAGGTGACCATGCCCAGCCGGATCGGCGAGGTGAGGGCGGCGTCTAGAGCCGGACCCCGGAGCGCGCGGCGGTGACGGAGAGCTGCGCCTGACGCCTAGGGGAGTCTTCCTCCCGAACGTGCGAAACGGGCGACTCGCTGTGCTGGCGAGTCGCCCGTCCGCGTCCCTTCCTTGGTTACGCCGGAGGCGGTGCGGGCTGAGGGATCCGCGCCGCCTCCGGTAGTCCTATGCCGTCGGCGAGGTCGACGGGTCCGGATCCGGCTCTGGCGGGATCTCGGCCCACTCGGTTCCGGTCCAGTACCAACCGTCCGGAGGCGAGGCGATGTTGTAGTACCGGCACTCAGGGTCGAACCACTTGTAGTTCGCTGGATCCGTCATGATCCACTCAAACTCTTTGCAGCTGTACTGGTGCGGGGCGTTGAGCTTGGTCTTGCTGACTCCGGTACAGACATTCCCGGACCAGCCAGCGAGCGCGCTCCCCGTTCCCATGTACGTGTAGTCGGAGACCTGGTAGGTGTACACCTTGCCGATCTGGCAGTAGATGCGCTTGCCCTCCCAG
>CAZTJX010000089.1:0-6971 GCA_964613755.1 uncultured Demequinaceae bacterium
CGGCGAATGGCCACGTCGAACGCGCCATCCGAGGCTCCATCGATGAGGACGTCGGATTCCGTTGCACCGGTCGCTCGCGCTCGCTCGCGCGAGAAATCCTCGTTGCCGTACATGGCGACGACATCGGTGACCGGTGCTGCGAACCGGTGCGTGAACTCCAAGTGCATGACTCCCCCTGGCGGAACTCCCCCAACTGTAGCGGCTCGGGAAGGCCCTACGCTGAGACCATGGCGACGCTGCGAGAGAGGGCCGAACGGCACTCCCCGATGACAGACGCCGAGGCCGAGTGGCTCACAGCGCTTGCGGCCGATTGGCAGATCATCTCGGACTTGTCCTTTGCCGACCTCGTGATGTGGAGGCGGGCAGGTGAGACCTTCGTCGCGATCGCCCAATGCCGCCCCTCCACCGGGCCTACGGTCCACCAGGACGACATCGTCGGCACCTTTGCACCCGCAGGTAGGGTCGCGGCGCTCGATCGAGCCATCGCAGAGATGGCCATCGTCGCGACACGCGAACCCCGGTGGGACGAGTCGTACGCCGTGCGGGAGGATGCCCTCCCCGTCGTGATGAACGGCGTCCCGATCGCGGTCCTCACGCGCGAGGTCTCTCAGGCGGCCTCACGCTCCTCGAGTCGCCTGGAACTGAACTACAAGGGCGCGGCGGACGACCTGCTGCACATGATCGTTCGTGGCGAGTTCCCCACCCCGGCCGTGGGGGTCGGACCTCGCCGCGGCACCCCCCGCGTCGGTGACGGAATGATGCGCCTCGACGACCGAGGGCACGTGAACTACGCGAGCCCAAACGCGCTCTCGTGCTTCCACCGACTGGGAGTGACGGGAACCCTCGTCGGACGCTCCCTCCCGCGCATCGCGAGCGAGGTCGTGGCGGAGCAGGGAACGATCGATGAGACTCTCGCGATGGTGGTGATGGGGCGAGCGCCGTGGCGCACGGACCTTGAGGCCAACGGCGGGTGCCTCTCGATGCGGGCGATCCCCACGACGGAGAACGGGACCAGGACGGGCGCACTTCTCCTGTGCCGCGACGTCTCGGAACTGCGTCGCCGCGAGCGCGAACTCATCACCAAGGATGCGACCATCCGCGAGATCCATCACCGCGTCAAGAACAACCTGCAGACCGTCGCGGCGCTTCTGCGACTGCAGAGTCGGCGCGTCGAGGCACCGGAGGCCAAGGAAGCGCTGTCGGAGGCGATGCGCAGGGTCTCCACGATCGCGCTCGTCCATGAGACTCTCTCGGGGACGCTCGACGAGCTCGTGAACTTCGACGACCTCGTGACGCGGAGCGTCCGGATGGTCGCTGAGGTCGCCTCTCCTCCCGATGCACGCGTCAAGTTCGTGAGGGAGGGGGACTTCGGCCTGATCACCGCGCCATCGGCTTCGTCGCTCGCTCTCGTTGTCACCGAGCTCGTGACGAACGCCGTCGAGCACGGTTTCGTTGGGCGCGAGTCAGGAACAATTTGGATTCGCGCTGAGCGCGACGGAGCTCACCTGAAGTTCGTTATCGCAGACGACGGTGTCGGGATCTCCTCGAAACCCACGGGCCTGGGTTCGCAGATCGTGACGACGCTCGTCGAGAACGAGCTCGGGGGTTCACTCGAGTGGCGCGCGGTCGGAGGAGGAAGTGAGGTCGAAGTACAGGTGACCGTGGAGCCCGTGCGCTAGCGGAGTCTCGCGTCTACTTTGCTGCGCGGCGTGCGCGAGCGGCGCGGCGCTTGAGGGAGCGTCGCTCGTCTTCGGAGAGGCCGCCCCAAACGCCGGAATCCTGGTTGTGTTCCATGGCCCACGACAGGCAGACCTCCTGCACGGTGCAGCCATGGCACACGGCCTTGGCGCGCTCGATCAGATCGAGCGCAGGGCCAGTGTTGCCGACCGGGAAGAAGAGTTCGGGGTCGTCAACGGTCAGGCATGCGGCACGGTCGCGCCATTCCATGGGGCACTCCTAGATGGCAGGGTTATAGGGGATTCTCGCCGTCGAGGGAGAGGCGGGAGCAGGGCTCGCTCGCCTCGAATACCTAGGTTCTCACGGTTGCGGACAGATAACAAGGGCATTTCGTGGTAAGTCGGCTGAGGGTGAACGTCGCGATACCAGGCGCGCGACGCCTCCCGGCCCCGGTCCTCCGGCGGGCGCGCTAGTCCGGTTCGGCGAGTTGTACCGCGCGCGCGACGCCGTCGGCGATCACGACGACACGTGCGGGCCCGGGCCTAGGGTCGACAAGCCCGGCCGTATCCGGAGAGTACACATCCGAGAGGAGACGTACCGTCGGCGTGGCGACCACCACAATCGATCCCTCGAGTTCGCTGCGCGGAACGACGAGTACGTTGTCGATGCTTCGGGGTTGTGCGGTCGCACCCACACGCTGGGCGAGCGCCGCGATCGTCGTCGCGACCAACGCGCGGGAGCGGGAGGACTCACCCACGACCAGGATTGCTCGATCGGGGTTCATCCGGACAACGTCGGCGTTGTCGCCCCCGATCCCGATGGGAAAACCATCGCCCGTGAGATCGCGGGAGAGATCCCCCGAGCCAAGGGAGAGGGGGAGGCTCGCGACGAGGGGCGAAAGGTCGGGCGCAGGGAGGGCGAGCATCTGAGCCTCGAGCCATCTCCCACCCATCCCGACCGCCGCCCTTCCAGGGATGCGCCCACGTCCCTGGAGCGATCTGGGAACGGACCAGAGAGCCTCATCGGAGGGGTCACCTCCCGCAAGTACGACCCGGAGGCTTGCGTGCGAGGCCAGGCGCTGGGGACCGGAAATGGGTAGCGCGAGCACGACGGGCTTGGCCCAGGCAAGTAGGTTCACCACCTCCTCGTGCGGTGCGCCACGATCGACCTCGCCGAGCGTGGCGAGCGCCTGGGCTCCGTCGTCAATGAGGAGGAGCCAATCCGGCCGGGACCGGAGGAGCGCCACCGTGCGCGCCGCCTCGCGGGGGTCGCTGGGGAGCCAGACGGGATGAAGCCCGTGCGAGCACGCTTGCGCCGCCACCGTCCGCAGCACGGAAGTGCGTCCGGAGCCAGGCGGACCCACAATGACGAGCGGTCCGGAGGAGGGATCCCAGGTGATCGCCGGCTGCTCCCTTCCTTCGGGTACGTCGCCTCGACCCAGCCAGATCTGGCCGGAGTCGATGCGGGGTCCCTCGGCCTCCTGGAGAACTTCGGGAAGAGGCGGGAGCCACAGAGCGGGTGCGCGCACGTCCGGCCATCTTGCCAGTACCCGTGTCGCGAGTCCGGCGGCATCAGAATCCCGGGAACCCTCCGACCAGAGCGTCACGTGGGGAGAGGGTTCCGGGGAGGGTAGGGCCACCTGGAAGGGAATGCGGTCGGAGCCGACCGAAAGGATAGCCCGACCGGGGAGATCACGCGGAATCTCAGCCGCGTCGATCGACCCGATGAGATCGCGCGATTCGGCCTCTGAGGATACGCGCAGCGCTACGGTCGAACCGATGTTGGCGCGGATCTCCGGGGTGACCGCGCCGGCGGGCCGCTGCGTGGCAAGGACGAGGTGAAGCCCCAATGAACGACCCTGTGCCGCGAGCCGAGTCAGGTCCGGGAGGAATTCGCGGTAGTGGGCGACGAGCTCCTGATATTCATCGGCGACAACGAGGAGACGTGGAGGGGCGCCGCCCGCGGCCTCCCACCCGTGAAACGAGGAGTGTCCGGCCTTGGCAAGATCCCGCTTTCGGTCCGCGAGTTCCTGAGCGAGCGCGGAGAGCGCGCGTCGCGCGAGGTGGGGATCGAGGTCCGTAAGCGTTCCCGCAACGTGGGGAAGGTCCATGCACGCGCGCAACCCCGCGCCTCCCTTGAAGTCGATGAGGGCGAGGGCAAGATCGTGTGGCCCCCAGTCGTCGGCAAGCGCGAGGATGAGAGTCTCGAGGAACGCCGACTTGCCTGACCCCGTGGTTCCGGCGACCAGGAGGTGCGGCCCGTGGGCGTCGAGATCGAGGGTGAGCGGTCCGATGTCGGCGACTCCGATCGGCGCCGCGAAGACCCGTGGCGTACCCGGTGAGAAGGTCCGATGATCGTCGCGCCCGGCGAGATCCGCGAGCCGCGTCGTCGAGGGGAGCGCGCCGGTCGCCGAGGCTCCGGCGATGGCCCGAGCCGCCGCCTCTGCGGAATCGCGCGACATGTGCACGGTTGGCGTACGGTACGTGCGACCCCGGGTCCGGATCGAGACCTCTCGTGGACCGACGTGGACGACGGTATCGGCCCATGACGGGGGGTCGTTGCCTTCCGAGACAACGATGGTGGCGTCACCTGGTTTCGCTGGCGCGAGCCAGGTCATCCATGGTTCAGCCCACGCTCCCTCGCGGGGAGTTCTTCCTCGGGCCACCATGACCGCGCGCGCGAAGCCCCGTGCACGTTCTGCGTCGCCCGCGATGGCGATGGTTCCCGTCAAGGGGCCCCAGAACTCGCGCGATTCGCGCAGGGGTGAGGGGATGGTGGCCACATCCGGGGCGGGCCAGCGAGAGTGGAGCCGCCCGAGGAGAGAGGGAACGATCACGTAGCCCGGGTAGAGCATTCCCACCGCGAGGATCCACCAGCGGCCTGTCATCGCGGCCATCATGGTGGCTGTGCCGAGCGAGCCGATGAGGGGACCGAGGCGGGCCCCCACTGCCTCGCCGATCCCCGGCTGTGGGTCCGAGGCGTCCCGCGGAGCCGACGGTTCGCGACGATCCTCATCCGGGTCCTCGAGCGAGAGGAGGGATGTTCCCGCCTCGAGGAGATCGCCCGCGTCCCACTCCGTGCGCCGGTTGACTTGCCGACGACGACCGGACCGCCACCGCGCGGTTCCGTTGGCCGAACCGGCGTCGACGACGGTGGTCGCCCGGCCGTGCACGACCTTCGCGTGAACGCGGGAGAGCGCAGGATCGGCAATGGGCAAATCGCACCCCGGATCGCGTCCGATACTCGTCACGCGATCGGACGCCGCCCATCCTCCGGAGTCCGGGCCTGAGATAACGCGCACGGTAGGTCCTTGAGGCGGCGCGCACGGCCGCGAGCGATCGGAGGCAAGGAGTGCACCCTCGACGAGCGGCCATATCCCGACGGGGTGATCCGAGTCGAGCGCGACGTCGCCGCACCAGGGTCGGCGAGCGAGCGGGATACCCTCGGCGTGCGCAAGCTCGCAGATATCGCGGACGCTCGCGCCTGGCCTCGCATCGAGGTCGAGCGCGGGACGAATGGTGATCCGCATACATGACAGCGTCGCGCGAGTGCCGTCGGCGCCGCCACGCGAGAACACAACCTGTGGAGAGGGGCGAGCGGCGCGCTAGTCGCCTGGCACGTACTCGACCGTGCCATCGGCGAGGGCCCACCCGATGTACCAATTGAACTTTTGCCTGGCCGGAATGCCCACGGGGAGGCCGGCGACGGAACTTGTGGAGTAGTAGGCGTCCGAGTAGAAGGTTGGGGAGTCGGGGGTCTCCAGCCAGGGCACGTCCTCGACCTTTCGGGTGATAACGACCGGCTGCTCGCCGAAGACCTCGGCGATGGTTCGAACCATATCGGGATCCACCGGCCTCAGGGAGAGAACGACCGGCGAACCGCAGCCTGCCCGGACCGTGCCGAAGTGCGACGAGGTTCCCACGAGGATGACGGGGCGCCCGCGAACGTAGGCGCATAGGGTATCGATTTGGTCCCGGGCTCCCCGTTGTTCCGCGATGTAGAGAGCGTTCGTGAGGCTGACCGACAGACCGTTGTCGTGCCTGATTGCGACCCATCCCGCGAGTGGCGATGCCGCGATCATGACGGCGATGGCGACCGAGGCAGCCGGTCTCCACGCGTGACGATCGCTGCCCCGTCGTCGCCACCGGATGAGGAGCGCTTGCCAGGCAACGGCCGCGAGGATCAGGAGGCCGACGACGAGGGAGGGGGAGAGTCGGCGAATCGCCCAGACCTGGTCGGGGATGATTGAAGGCCGAACGACGTACAGGAGCGACGGGACGAGGAGGCCGCCGAGAAGGACGGCCCAGGGTGCCCGACCCCGGCCGAATCTCCATGCGGCGATCGCGAACCCGAGGAAGCCGAGGAGGACGACCGGCCACGTGAGGTAGTAGCTCACCCATGTGAGGGTGTTCTCGCTGTAGTTGCGCGTCCCGTCGATGGGAAGACCCTCGGCCTTCTGCCAGTACGCGACGACATCGACCTGGAAGGCGTCAGGCGCGGAGTGACCCGTCATCCAGAGCGGCCGTGACGCGAGGCCGAGGAAAACGGCGAGCGTCGTCCCTGCCAGGACGTGCGGGAGGTAGGGCCATGCCCGTCGAGCGAGGCCGACCAGCGCCCCCGATCTCGTGGCGAGACCAGGTGCGCGTCGCGCGAGCCGCGCCGTCCTGACGATCGCGATGACGGCGATGAGGGAGAGCGTCCCGACGGCGAGCCCATAGACCGTCTCCAGACCCTTGGCTTCGCTGCCTAGCCGCTCGACGTAGGCGCGCGACCATCGCCAGATCGAGAAGTGCCCGGCGGCGGTGAGCGCCGACTGCGCAACAACGAAGGCGAGGAGTGCGCCCGATCGCCAGCGGAGAGTTCCCGTGCGCGACACGGCGAGCGCAACACCGACACCTAGGGCGACACCCAGCGCGAAGAGCGGGCCGTCGACGCGGGCGAGGAACGTTCCCCCGCTCGCGATTCCCGCAGCGACGAGAGGTACGAGTCGTCTCTCCTCGATACCCTGCCAGGCCCACGCAATCGCCGCGATCAGCAGCACCATAGTGATCGGCTCGGTGTAGTTGGCGCGCGAGAGCCACAGATGCGACACGGTGAGCGAGAGACCAAGCGCAGGGACGAGTGCGGCGATCGGGCCCATCATGCGGCGGGCGAGCACGTAGGTCGCGAGAAGCCCGATGGCCCCAATCACAAGGTTTGCAGCGAAGACCCCCGAATCCCCGCCCACCCAACCCCCCACAGCGGCGAGTGCGGGGAGGAGTTTGGCCCCCTGTGGCTGGATCATGTCGCCGCTG
>CAZTJX010000090.1:0-6963 GCA_964613755.1 uncultured Demequinaceae bacterium
ACGTCCCGGGGTGTGCATGGCGACATCGGGTCCCGGTGCCACCAACCTCGTGACCGCGATCGCGGACGCCAACATGGACTCCATCCCCTTGGTGTGTGTGACCGGGCAGGTCGCCGCGGCGAACATCGGGACGGACGCCTTCCAGGAGGCGGACATCGTCGGGATCACCCAGCCGATCACCAAGCACAACGAGATCGTCACCGACCCCGCCCAGATCGGCCGCGCGATCCAGGAGGCGTTCCATATCGCGACGACGGGGCGCCCCGGTCCGGTGCTCATCGACATCGCGAAGTCGGCGCTCGCGGCCAATACGAGCTTCTTCTGGCCCCAGCCATTCAACCTCCGCGGGTACCACCCCGTCCTCAAGCCGCACTCGAAGTCGATCCAGGAGGCGGCCAAGCTCCTTGCGACCGCCCGACGCCCCGTCCTGTACGTCGGCGGCGGCGTGATCCGTTCGCAGGCATGGGACGGTCTGAGGAAGCTCGTCGACGCCTCGGGGGCCGCCGTCGTCGCGACGCTCATGGCCCGTGGCGCGCTCCCCGACAGCCATCCCCAGCACCTAGGCATGCCAGGAATGCACGGGACCGTGCCCGCGGTCACGGCCCTCCAGAAGGCGGACCTCATCGTCTCCCTCGGGGCCCGCTTCGACGACCGCGTCACGGGCAAGATCTCATCGTTCGCCCCGCACGCCACGATCGTCCACGCGGACATCGACCCGGCAGAGATCGGAAAGAACCGCGTGGTCGATGTCCCCATCGTCGGCGACCTCAAGGACATCTTCGCCGAGCTTGTCCCCGCGCTTGCGGAGGAGCACAGGAAGCACGGCAAGCCGGACCTTGAGGCCTGGTGGCGCCAACTCGACACGTGGAGGGAGACCTACCCCCTCGGCTACACCAAGACTGAGGACGGGCACCTCTCACCCCAGCACGTCATCGAGCGACTCGGGGAGATCACCGGTCCAGAGGCGGTCTATGTCGCGGGGGTCGGGCAGCACCAGATGTGGGCGGCTCAGTTCATTCACTGTGAACGCCCGCAGTCCTTCCTCACCTCGGGTGGACTCGGAACGATGGGTTATGGCGTGCCCGCTGGTATGGGAGCCAAGGTGGGCGCCCCCGACCGTACGGTGTGGGTCGTCGACGGAGACGGTTGCTTCCAGATGACGAATCAGGAGCTGACCACCTGCGCCCTCAATGACATTCCCCTCAAGGTGGCGGTCATCAACAACTCGTCGCTCGGTATGGTCCGTCAGTGGCAGACGCTCTTCTACAACGAGCGCTACTCCAACACGGATCTTCACACCGGGCACGACACCCGCCGCATTCCCGACTTCCCCAAGTTGGCGGAGGCGATGGGATGCGTCGGACTACGGTGCGACAAGGAGTCCGACGTGGACGCCACCATCAAGAAGGCCAATGAGATCAACGATCAGCCTGTGGTCGTGGAGTTCACCGTCTCGCGCGACGCGATGGTGTGGCCCATGGTTGCCGCAGGGGTCAGCAACGACGAGGTCCAATACGCGCGGGGCGTCGCCCCCGTCTTCGACCGGGAGGACTAGACATGAGCAAGCACACGCTGTCCGTACTGGTAGACAACGAGCCCGGGGTTCTGGCCCGCGTGGCGGGGTTGTTCTCGCGCCGGGCGTTCAACATCCACTCGCTGGCGGTGGGCCCGACCGAGCACACGGAGATCTCGCGGATCACCGTGGTCGTCGACGTCGAGAGTCTGCCCCTCGAGCAGGTCACCAAGCAGCTCAATAAGCTCGTCCACGTCCTCAAGATCGTCGAGCTCGAGCCGGAGCGCTCGGTGCAGCGCGAGCTGCTCCTCGTCAAGGTGAAGTGTGACGCGAAGCAGCGCGCCGAGGTCCTGCAGCTCGTCGACCTGTTCCGCGCCCACGTCGTCGACGTTTCCCCTGACTCGGTCATCATCGAGGCCGTAGGAACGCCGGTGAAGCTCGAGGCCTTCATGGCCGCCCTCGCCCCGCACGAGTTGAGGGAGATCGTCCAGTCCGGAACCGTCGCCATCGGGCGGGGTGGCCGGTCCATCACGGAACGCGCGCTTGATCGTTCGGGCGCCGCGTCCGCGGCAACCGAGTAGATTTCTAGAGGCATTCAACCCCAAGGAGGGACACTATGGCACAGCTGTTCTACGACAAGGACGCGGACCTGTCGATCATCCAGTCCAAGAAGGTCGCCATCGTCGGCTACGGCTCGCAGGGCCACGCGCACGCGCAGAATCTGCGTGATTCCGGCGTCGACGTCAAGGTCGTCGACAAGGAGGGTTCGACCAACTGGAAGAAGGCCGAGACGGACGGGTGGGAGCCCGCCGAGATCGGTGAGGCTGTTGCCTGGGCCGACGTCATCATGATTCTTGTGCCCGATTCGCTCCAGCGGATCCTCTTCGCGAGCTCGATCGAGCCCAACCTCGCCCCCGGCAAGATGCTGATGTTTGCCCATGGATTCAACATTCGCTTCGGCTACATCAAGGCTCCCGCGGGCGTCGACGTCGCCATGGTCGCCCCCAAGGGACCGGGTCACCTCGTGCGCCGCGAGTACGTCGCCGGTCGCGGCGTGCCCGTGCTCGTCGCCGTCGAACAGGACGAGACGGGCAAGGCGTGGGAGACCGCGCTCTCATACGCGGCAGGCATCGGTGGGCTCCGGGCCGCCGGGATCAAGACGACCTTCACCGAGGAGACGGAAACCGACCTCTTCGGCGAGCAGGCCGTTCTGTGCGGCGGGGCCACCCAGTTGGTTCAGCACGGATTCGAGGTGCTGACGGAGGCCGGGTACCAGCCGGAGATCGCCTACTTCGAGGTGCTTCATGAGCTCAAGCTCATCGTCGACCTCATGATCGAGGGCGGCATCTCCAAGATGCGCTGGTCGATCTCCGACACCGCGGAGTACGGCGACTACGTCTCCGGGCCCCGCATCATCGACGAGGGCGTCAAGCGGCGCATGGAGGAGGTCCTGGCCGAGATCAAGGACGGTTCCTTCGCCAAGCGCTTCATTGCCGATCAGGACAAGGGCGCTCCCGAGTTCAAGGAGTTGCGCGCCAAGGGCGAGGGTCACCCCATCGAGGCCGTCGGTCGTGGCCTCCGCAAGCTGTTCCTCTGGAACAAGGTTGAGGACGCGGGCTACGAGGAAGGCAAGGCCGGACAGGCGTGACAACGTACAAGCTCGCCATCGTCGCGGGCGATGGGATCGGTCCGGAGGTGGTGGCGGAGGGGCTCAAGTGCCTCGACGCCGCCACCGCCGGCACCAACCTTGCCTTCAAGCGCACGGAGTTCAACCTGGGCGCCAAGCGCTGGCATGACACCGGCGAGACCCTGACGGACGACGACCTGGCCGCCATCCGCGGCCACGACGTCATCCTCCTTGGCGCCATCGGCGACCCCTCCGTGCCCTCGGGCGTGCTCGAACGGGGACTCCTGCTGAGGCTGCGCTTCGAGCTTGACCAGTACGTGAACCTCCGGCCCTCGCGCCTGTACCCGGGCGAGGTGTCGCCCCTGGCGGACCCCGGCGAGATTGACTTCGTCGTCGTCCGCGAGGGCACCGAGGGCCCGTACATCGGCAACGGCGGCGCGCTCCGCGTGGGCACGCCCCAGGAGATCGCGACCGAGGTGTCCGTCAATACGCGCTTCGGCGTGGAGCGGGTGGTGCGGTACGCCTTCGACGTGGCCTCGCGTCGCAAGCGGAAGCACGTCACCCTGTTACACAAGCACAACGTGCTGGTGCACGCGGGTCACCTCTGGCGCCGCACGGTCGAGGATGTCGCGAAGGAGTTCCCCGGCGTTACCTGGGACTACCTCCACATCGACGCAGCGACCATCTTTATGGCCACCGACCCCGCGCGCTTCGACGTGATCGTCACGGACAACCTGTTCGGGGACATCATCACGGACCTCGCGGCGGCCGTCAGCGGCGGCATCGGGCTCGCGGCGTCGGGCAATATCAATGCCGACCGCACGGGGCCTTCCATGTTCGAACCCATCCACGGCTCGGCCCCGGACATCGCGGGCAGGGGCTTGGCCGATCCGTCGGCGACTGTGCTGTCCGTCGCGATGATGCTGGACTTCCTCGGCCACGCCGAGCTGGCCCAGCGCGTCGAGGACGCGGTCGCAGCCGACGCGGCCGACAAGGGCGACGCCAAGCGGTCGACGAGCGAGATCGGCGACGCGATCGCCGCCCGGATCGTCGCGGCGGCCTAAGGGAGACGAACGCATGAGCACGTTGACGGAGGCGGGCGCGGCCTTTGAGCTGCGCGCCAACCCTGCCCCTGCGTCGGACGCCGCCCGGACCAAGGCGCTCGCCGAGCTGAAGTTTGGCACGGTCTTCACTGACCACATGGCCCGGGTCACGTGGACGCACGCCGAGGGCTGGGCGGATCGGCGCGTCGAGCCGTACGGCCCGCTCTCGCTCGACCCCGCGGCGGCGGTGCTGCACTATGCGCAGGAGATCTTTGAGGGCCTCAAGGTCTACAAGCACGCCGACGGTTCCCTGTGGCTGTTCCGGCCGGAGGCGAACGCCGCGCGGTTCCAGGCGTCGGCGCGGCGCCTCGCGCTCCCCGAACTCTCCACCAACGACTTCCTGGGCTCCATCGACGCGCTGCTCTCGGTTGATCACGCGTGGGTGCCGAAGGGCGACGACACGTCGCTGTACCTTCGTCCGTACATGTTCGCCTCGGAGGCTTTCCTGGGTGTGCGCCCCGCGCACGTCGTCGAGTACCTCCTCATCGCGTCGCCCGTCGGCCCGTACTTCACCACGGGCGTCAAGCCCGTGTCGATCTGGGTGGCGCAGGGCTACCACCGCGTCGGCCCGGGCGGGATGGGCGCCGCGAAGACGGGCGGCAACTATGCGTCGTCCCTCGTCCCGCAAAGCATCGCGTACGAGAACGGGTGCCAGCAGGTGCTCTTCACGGACGCGGCGACGGACACGTACATTGAGGAACTCGGCGGCATGAACATCTTCGTTGTGCGCCGCGACGGCACGGTGGAGACGCCGCGCCTGTCCGGCACCATTCTCGAGGGCATCACGCGACACTCGGTGATGAGCCTGCTGGAGGATGAGGACGTCAAGGTCGTCGAGCGGGACATCTCGCTCGCCGAGCTTCGCGAGGGGGCGGACGACGGCGACGTCGCCGAGGTCTTCGCGTGCGGCACGGCCGCAGTGCTGACCCCGGTGGGGCAGCTCAAGGGAGAGTCGTTTGACGTGACGGTGGGGGACGGGACGGCGGGCGAGGTCACGTCGCGGATCCGGCGCGAACTCATGGACATCCAGTACGGCCGCGCCGCCGACCCGTACGGGTGGATGCGCCGGGTGGGGTAGGGCGGCCGCAGGCGAAGGGGGATTGCCGTGGAGTTCCGGGGGTTGCCGTGGTTCGTGCTTGCGCAGGTGGGCGCGATGACGGCGTTCGCGTTCTGGGCGTGGACGACGTTCGAGGGACTGACGCGCGCGGTACTCATGATCGCCCTGCCGCTCGCGGTCGTCATTCTCTGGACCGTGCTCCTGTTCCGGCCAGCGGGCGCGAGAATCCGCGCGCAATCGCTACGTCTGACCGGCGCCGGGGTTGGGCTCGTCGGGGCGATCGCGCTCGCGGTGACCGCGACGTGGGGTTTCGTGTTCTACCAGGTCCTCGTCCCGGTCGTCGGGCTCTTCAGCTCCGGTGACCCCCACGAGTACGCGGCGCGGACCGGGTATGGGCCGTAGCGCCGACGCTCGCAACTTGCGCCGACCGCGCTCGACGAGCGCGCCTGCCTGATGGACATTCGGTATGGCCACGTCGCGGATCTGTACGGCTGGATGCGGCGGGTTCGTTAGTTCGCTGGTTCCGAGAAGCTGGCCATCCAGCGCTCGTGGAAGTCGTTTTGCGCGATGACGGTTCCCACCGCGTCCGCGTTCGCCTCACCCAGGGTGTCAACTTGAGGAGGGCGCGTCGCGTCGCGGGGGATCGTGCACAGGTACACAACGCGGCCTTCGCCCATGTCGCGTTGCATTCCAGAGGCCCAGGCTTCCGGACGGGAGCCGTTCACACACAGCAAGACGCCTGCGCTGTCGAGTTGCGTTCGCAGATGCCTCAGCGCCTCGAACACATCGGGTCCCTCAGCGGACCACGAGGCACCGTCCCCCGCGAGATCAAGGAGCCAGTCCCGGCCAACTCGCTCGATGGCAAGCTCCCAGGTCTTGATGCCTTTCGAGGTCGCGATTCGCACGACGCGAGATTCGTTCATGCGCCAAGTCTCGCATCTTCGCGCGCTCGCCTGAGGTTGAGGAAACGTCGGCCCGAACCCCCGGGGCTAGGCTGGACGGATGTCGTCTCCCGAGCCGCAGGACGTCGAGGGCCGGTTCCCTCTGACGCCCCACTCGTCCCCGGCCTCGGAAGCCGAGCGCGCCGCCGCCATGAGCGACCCCGGTTTCGGGACGGTCTTCACCGACCACATCGTCCGCATGACGTGGGACGCCGAGCGCGGCTGGGCCGACCGCCGCGTCGAGCCGTTCGGGGACCTTACCCTTCACCCCGGCGCGGTCTCCCTTCACTACGGCCAGCAGGCCTTCGAGGGCCTCAAGGCGTACCGCCACGCGGACGGGTCGATCTGGCTCTTCCGGCCCGAGGAGAACGCCGCGCGCCTCGCCGCCTCCGCGCGCCGCATGGCCCTGCCCGAGGTGAGCGAGGACGACTTCCTCGGCGCGGTCGAGGCCCTCCTCGCCGTCGACGGAGCCTGGGTGCCGTCGGGCGACGAGACGAGCCTCTACCTCCGCCCGCTCCTTCTCGGCACCGAGCCGTGCCTTGCCGTACGGCCGTCCGCCACCGTGGACTTCTATCTCATGGCGTGCCCCGTAGGTGCGTACTTCTCGGGCGGAGTCAAGCCGGTGACGACGTGGGTGGCCCAGGGCTTCCACCGCGCGGGGCCCGGCGGGACGGGAACCGCCAAGTTCGGCGGCAACTACGCGGCGTCGCTCCTGCCGCAGC